>CAYWZI010000075.1:0-11079 GCA_964462815.1 uncultured Microbacteriaceae bacterium | reverse complement strand
TCGATGAGGTTGGCGTGCGGCGACGGCCCTCGGTTGGCTTCGCCGCCGAAACGCCACGTGGCAAACACGAGCTCACCGAGCTCGCCCGCCTGCAACGCCGCGTGCGCGCGCAGCACGGGCTCGGCGTAGCGGTGGTTGAAGTTGATGGCGAAGAACGTGTCGCCCGCCGCGTCGAGCAGCGCGTCGGCTTCGGCAAGGTCGAAGACGAGTGGCTTCTCGACGAGGAGGGGCACGCCGGCCTGCAGCAACTGAAGCGTGGGTTCGAAGTGCTCTTCGTTGGGCAGGCTGACCATGACGAGATCGGGATGCTCCGCCTCGAGCATCCCGTCAATCGACGTGTAGGCGCGCGCGCCGTACGCGGCCGCACGGGCAGCGGTGCGTTCGGGTGAGCGACCCACGACGGCGACGAGTTCGGTGTCAACCCGCTCCGTGATGACGCGCGCGTGCTGGGCTCCCCAGCCGCCAGCGCCGACCACGGCGACGCGCAGGGGCTCCACATCGCCGGTTCCGGGTCGTTCGATGCTGAGTGCGCTGCCTGTCACGGTGACTCCTTCGTCGCGCTGATCACAGTGGGCGGTTGACACCACCGTGCGCCACGCTACAACCCTGCCCGCCGATAGAGTGGGGGAGTGACGGAGATTGAGATCGGGCGAGCAAAGCGCGGGCGCAGGGCGTATTCGTTCGACGACATTGCGGTGGTGCCGAGTCGACGCACGCGCGACCCCGAAGTGGTATCGCTCGGCTGGAGTATTGACGCGCTGACGTTCTCGATTCCGGTGATTGCCGCGCCGATGGACTCGGTCGTGAGCCCGCAGACCGCGATCGCGATCGGGCAACTCGGCGGCCTCGGTGTGCTGAATCTCGAAGGTCTCTGGACCCGCTACGACGACGCCGAGAAGCAGCTCGAGATCATTCGCGGCCTCGCCGAGGAGGGCGCGACCGCCGAGATGCAGCGCATCTACGCCGAGCCCATCAAGCCCGAGCTGATCGCCACGAGGCTCGCCGAGATTCGCGCGGCGGGCGTGCCCGTCGCTGCTGCTTTGAGCCCGCAGCGCACGCACGAGCACCACCAGGCCGTGATCGACGCAGGAGTCGATCTGTTCGTGATCCGCGGCACCACGGTGAGCGCCGAGCACGTGAGCAACGAGCGCGAACCCCTCAACTTGAAGAAGTTCATCTACGAGCTCGACGTGCCCGTCATCGTGGGCGGCGCGGCGACCTACACCGCCGCACTGCACCTCATGCGCACGGGCGCGGCCGGGGTGCTCGTCGGCTTCGGCGGCGGCGCTGCGTCGACGACGCGGCTGAGCTTGGGAATCCATGCCCCGATGGCGACGGCCGTGAGCGACGTTGCCGCCGCGCGCCGCGACTACCTCGATGAGTCGGGTGGGCGGTATGTGCACGTCATCGCCGACGGCGGACTCGGCACGAGTGGCGACATTGTCAAGGCGGTCGCGATGGGCGCCGACGCCGTCATGTTGGGCACGGCTCTTGCACGGGCGACGGATGCTCCGGGCGGCGGGTGGCACTGGGGCGCCGAGGCGCACCACCCCGAGTTACCCCGCGGGCGACGGGTACACGTCGGCCAGCTCGCGCCGCTTGAGCAACTGTTGTTCGGCCCCAGTGCGACGGCCGACGGCCAAGTGAACCTCATGGGCGCGCTGCGCCGCTCGATGGCGACAACCGGCTATTCCGACGTGAAGGAATTCCAGCGGGTCGACGTCGTCGTCGCTCCGTACCCGGCCAGCTGAGGCCTCACCGACACTCACCATCATCACTGGAGGATTCATGGCTCGCACCGTCACCCGATCATCGAAGCTCGGCCCGGCGGAGCGAATCGCCGCCATTGAACGTCTGAAGGCGAAAGAGCTCGATGTGCTCGTCGTGGGCGGCGGAATCGTCGGAACGGGTGCGGCTCTCGACGCCGTCACGCGCGGACTCAGTACCGGGATGCTCGAGCAACGTGACTGGGGAAGCGGCACCTCCAGCCGCTCATCGAAGCTCGTGCACGGCGGCATCCGCTACCTCGAACAACTCGATTTCCGGCTCGTGCGCGAGGCCCTGATCGAGCGCGGGTTGCTGTTGCAGCGCCTCGCCCCGCACCTCGTCAAGCCCGTCAAGTTCTTGTACCCCCTGACGAAGCCGCTCATCGAGCGCGCGTACATCGGCGCGGGCATGGCGCTGTATGACCTGTTCAGCTACACCGGTGGCCGCGCGCCGGGCGTGCCGCACCACCGGCACCTCAGCAAGCGCCAGGTGCTCAAGGCGGCCCCGAGCCTTGCCGATGACGCGTTCACCGGGGGCCTGACCTACTACGACGCACAGGTCGACGACGCGCGCTACGTGTCGACGCTGGCGCGCACGGCCTCGTTCTACGGAGCCCACGTCGCGAGCCGCGTTCGGGTTGAGGGCTTCATCAAGGTGGGCGAGCGCGTCGTGGGCGTCAAGGCACATGACCTCGAGAACGATGAGCACTTCGAGGTCAGAGCTCGCCAGGTCGTCAACGCCACGGGCGTCTGGACCGACGACACTCAGGCGATGGTCGGTGAGCGCGGCCAGTTCAAGGTGCGGGCATCCAAAGGCATTCACCTCGTCGTTCCGCGCGATCGTTTTCAGTCGACCGTCGGCTTGCTGCTGCGCACCGAGAAGAGCGTGCTCTTCGTGATTCCGTGGGGGCGCCACTGGCTCATCGGCACGACCGACACCGACTGGAACCTCGACAAAGCGCATCCTGCCGCGACGGCCGCCGACATTGACTACGTGCTCGAAAAGGTCAACGAGGTGCTGCGCATCAAGCTCACGCGCGAAGACGTCGAGGGCGTCTTTGCAGGCCTGCGGCCGCTGCTCTCCGGCGAGTCAGAAGAGACCTCGAAGCTGAGCCGCGAGCACATCGTCGCACACACGGTTCCGGGCCTCGTGGTTGTCGCGGGTGGCAAGTGGACGACCTATCGCATCATGGCGAAAGACGCGATCGATGAAGCGGCGGCTGCGCTCGATGGCACGATTGCGCCGTGCGTGACCGAGCACATCTCGCTGCTCGGTGCCGAGGGGTACCAGGCCGCGTGGAACAAGCGTCGCAAGATCGCCCGTGCGTTCGGCGTGCACACCGTGCGCATCGAGCACTTGCTCAACCGCTACGGCGTCATGACCGACGAGCTGCTCGATCTCATCGTCGCGCGCCCCGAACTGCAAGAGCCGCTGCCGGGCGCCGATGACTACATCGGCGCCGAGGTCGTCTATGCGGCCACACACGAGGGCGCACTGCACATCGAAGACGTGCTCGCACGCCGCACGCGCATCTCGATCGAGGCCTGGGACCGCGGTGTCGCGGCCGCCCCCGTCGTCGCCGAACTCATGGCAGCCGAATTGGGGTGGGATGCGAAGCGCACGCAGTGGGAGATCGACCACTATGTACGGCGCGTGGCCGCGGAGCGGGCGAGCCAAGAGCAGCCCGATGACGTGAGTGCCGACCGGGTGCGGCTCGAGGCGCCCGAGGTCGTGTCGACCTCGCGGGCGTGAGAGCCGAACAGAGCGAGCTGTCCGGGGCGCCAGTCGACCCGTCCGTCTAGCGAAACGATCTCACTTCTAGCGGAAACGCATAGCCGAGTGCATAGGCACCGACAATGATCAGGATCGTCGTCGTCAAGAGCAGGATGTCGCGCGCGCGATACCGAAGGTAGGCGAGTCGAATCCGTTGGCCATTCGGGTGCTCGAGCGCGTAGGTGAAGCCGCGCGTTTCGAGAGCCTCAACGGTCGTGCGCGTGCGCTTTGCCGTGTTCAGCATCAGCGGATAGAAAGCCGCGAAGGTTACCGACCCGATTCGACCGAGTGCCCGCCAACCCAGGAACCCTGCGGAACGGAGCGGAGCAGACCGAAGCCGATGACCATCAACAATGGTGTGAAACTCATCGATCAGGATCGGGAGCATTCGATACCCATAACTGACCCCGAAGCTCAGGAGCGCGGGCGCTCGAAAGCTCAAGAGCGCGTCGGACAACTTCTCGGGGTCAAGCGAGACGAACGCCGCCATGCTTGCCATGCTGAGTGTGCCGAGCTTGAGCGTGAGTTCGAGTAAGGCGATGACGGTGCCGCTGTCACCGCCGAAGAACCACGCAGCGATGAGGATGTAGAAGCTCTCTCCGAGCAAACCGATGACGAACAGGCCGAGAATCAGAGGGCCGACTCGGCTGGCGATGACGGCAATCGCGGTAACGGTGAACAAGATCGCCAGCACAGTCAGGTTGTGGGTGAACCATGGGCTCAGGCCCATGATGAGGTACCAGATCACCACGGCGCGAGGGTCCATAATCGCGAGCAAGCCGCCACGCGTCGCATAGGCGGTGCGCAGCAGTTCGAGCTTGACCCACTCGACCGATATCGTGTCGCGTTCCCGTCGATCGCCCTTCTGACGCGACCGTGACGGGACGCCATCCGATGGAGCGGGGATTGCTACCGCGCTCATGCTGTAGCCCGTTTCGGTGGGTCAACAGCCGTTGTCGTGGAGGTGTGGAAGATGCGCGACGTCAGTTCACTGACCGTGAGTGGCGGCGGCGACATGCCCAGCGTGCGGCCGAGTTGACTGATCTGGGGGGAAACGAGCTGGGCCTCGATCATGAGGTCTTCGTCATCGAAGAGCTCTGCCGGTGTCGTATCTCTGAGAACCTGACCGCCACCGAGCACGATGACGCGCTGAGCCCATTCGGCGACAAGGTGCATGTCGTGCGTCGCGACAACGACGCAGCGAATTCGATCAGAGAGATCGGTCAACAAGTCGGTCACCGCATCGCGGGTCGCGAGGTCAAGGCTCGATGTCGGTTCATCGAGCAGCAGCAGCGACGGGGTCATGGCCAGGCCGACTCCGAGCGTCGCGCGACGCTGCTGACCGCCGGAGAGCATCCGACCATCGCGATGCGCCACCTCGACAAGGTTCATGCGCGAGATGATCTCGTCGACGAGCACCTGCCAGTCAGGGCGCTTGCGTTGCGAGGGAAACATGGAGATGTCGCCGCGAATGGAATCGTTGAGAAACATTTGCTCTGGGCGTTGATGGAGGTACGAGACGCGGTCAGCCATGATCGCCGGGCTCACCGTGCGGGTGTTGATGCCCTCGATCTCGACCTCGCCATCCAAAGGCACCTTGAGACCGGTCAAGAGTTTCATGAGTGTCGACTTGCCGGCCCCGTTTCCTCCCACGAGGGCAACGCGGTCGTCGTCGAAGAGGGAAAGATCGAGCTCGGAGATTGTTGCCGTACGACCCCCACTGACCGTCGAGTACCCAAACGAGGCGCGCTTCACCTCCGCGACGATTTCGCGCTCGCGAGCGACGACATGCAGCTCTGAGGGCCTGGTCGTGCTGGTCTCCTTAACTTGCCACCCGCCAGCGCGAATGTGACTCGCGGCTTCGGTCACCGTGAGGGCAGTCGGCGCATCGGGGTCGATCGAACGCATAGCCTGCAAGATCTGAGGCGCTGGAATCCCGTGCTGAGTCAGCTCCCCGTGGCGCGCGAGTGCGTCGCGAACGGGCAGATGCCACTGAAGCCGACCCGCCGCCATCAAGATCACGCTTCGGCAGTAGCGGGCGATGAACTCGGCGTGGTGCTCGATCGCGACGATGGTGGTGCCATGGTCACGGTTGATCTGGGCCAGCTTGTCGTAGACCTGCTCGGCATGCAGCGGGTCAAGCTCGGCGACGGGCTCATCAACGATGATGACGTCGGGCCTCATGGCGAACACGCTGGCGATCGCAACGAGGTGTTGTTGACCGCCCGAGAGTTGCCACACGAATTGCTTTCGTAGAGTCGCGATACCCAGCGTTTCGAGCGCGTCTTCTGTGCGTTCTCGGTGATCGTCCAGTCCAAAGTTGATGGGTCCGAATGACACCTCGTCTTCGACCGTCGCACGCACGAGCTGGTTGCCGAAGTCTTGGTAAACGTAGCCGACCTTGTGGGCCAGATGCGCAACGGAGACGTCAGTCGTGTCAACGCCTCCGATGCGCACCTGGCCGGCGAAGTCCCCCGCCCAGTAGTGCGGAATAAGCCCGTTGAAGGTCTTGCACAGCGTCGTCTTGCCTGATCCGTTCCCTCCGACGACAGCGACGAAGTCGCCGCTGTCGATCGTGAGGGATACATCGACAATGCTGTCGTCTTTTGCTCCGGGGTATCCGAAACGCAGACCTGAGACCTCAATCATGGGCAGGGGACTCCAACTTCTTAGGGCGTGGTCGTGTCGTCGTTCGACGGCGCGGCGGAGGTGTCGACCTTGTGTTGGGCCGAAGCGGCGGCACGAGCATCCGCAGCCGCGCCCTTTTCTTCGAGAGCCTTCTTCGCCCGGTTTCGGCCCACCACGATCGCGATGATGAGCACAGTGAGAGCTGCGCCGACGCTGACCCAGAGAATCTGAGGACCATAAACCTCGATGAACTCGCCTTCGAGCACGATGCCGTTGAGATCGAGTTCGTCCATGAAGGCCGCGACGGCTGCGACGAGCGACAGCACGACCGCAAGGATCACGAACGGCGCGCTGAATCGCGCTCGCTGTGCAACCGGAACGTCGGGCGTTCGCGGCGCCATTCCGAGAAGCGGTTCAATCTTGCCGTGCAGGCGCGGGGCGAGGATCATCGCGGGGATCGCTCCGAAGATGATTCCGCTGATGATGAAGTCGGTGCTGAAGGCAATCGCTTCAAGCAGCAGGATGCTCTCCGGCAGCCCCTCGACGAACTCGGCGTCTTCGACACCGACGAGCACCTTCGCAATGTCGACGATGCCGCCGATGCCCTTGTCGAGACCAACCGCAACCACAGCGGCCATCGCGACTTGCCACTTGCGCAACGGATCACGCACGAGTGAGCCAGCGATGTACAGACCGAGTGCGAGCTGGATATAGCCCTCGAGCTCTCCCACTCCAGAGAAGTTGCCCATGAGCAGATCGACAAAGATGATCTCTCCGAGGGGCGCGCCCAGTGCCGCCCACAACGGGTGGAAAAGCGACACCATGACGACCGGCACGAAGGCGAGGTACGAAATCGAGAGTTCGACGGGGCCGAGCTGAATCGAGGGCAGCACTTCCGTGATGATGTTGGCGAGGCCGAAGGTCGTCATCGACAAGACGAAGACCATGAGCTTCTGAGAGCTGCTGAGCTCTCCGGGGTGAGGCAGCCCTCGGCGCTCGGGGGCGGCGGTTTCGGTCATGAACTGTTCCTTTCCATAGTGAGTGGGGTGGTGCGAACGGTGCCGCCGGGGGCGACGGCAGTGAGGTGACTGCTGAGTTGGAGCAGGTCGTCAACAATCAGGTCTGGCCGCAGTGCAACGTCGCCTGACTGCGAAACCGCGGCGACCGCCTCGTCAGAAGTCGATCCGCCGCGCACGAGCACGGTTGTGCCGACTCCTGCCTCGTGGGCCGCTGCCATGTCACGGTCGGGCTTGTCGCCGACGAACCAACAGTCCGCAGCGTCGACTCCCAGGGCGCGGAGGGCCTCGCGAGGCATCGCACCATCGGGCTTGCGACGCCCGAGTTCGTCCGAGTAGATGCCGACGGCGACGTCCTGCAGAAGCCCATAGTTCGAGAGTCGATCGCGCACTGCTCTTCCTGAGACCGTGTTCGACACGATGGCGATGCGAATGCCCTTATGGCGCGCCACCTCGAAGAGCTCGACGACGCCGTTGCGCAGCGAGACGCGAGACTTGATCAGCGCGAACTCGTGACTCAGTCGGCCGGACTCGGCGAAGAGCCATGCGCGTACTCCGTCATCGAGGTCCGCCCCGGTCAGCTTTTCCCAGAGCATCCGCGCCGTGATTTCGGGTACGACGCCGTCGTCTCCTCGATCAGTAAGGCTCTTCCATTCCTTGTGTCGAAAGCGTGCCGCGTCCATCGCGCGAGCCATGGCATCGTCGGTGATCGCGTGGCCCGCGTGTCGCAACTGGGCCGCGAGGTTCGCCGCAAACTCGCGCTGAGCCTGGGGGTCTTTCGTCGACGAAGAGATGACCCCTCCGTGGTCGAGAAGCAGCGCCCGAGGGGCGCGCATTTCGCGCGTGTTGCTGTCCAGTCGTGAGACAGGTCGCAGTTCCCGGGGCATCGGACCGGTCACTTCGAGGTCAACGCTCGATTCCTTGAGCAGGTCGATGAGCTGAGCCGGCTCGTCGAAGACAGCGTCGGGTTGCTCGTTGACCGGGTAAGGGGTTCGATCAGTGTGTTGGGAACGCGTGAGCATGACGGCGGCCACCCCGGCTCGGCGTCCCGCCACGAGGTCGCGATCGTGCGTGTCTCCGACGTACCAGGTGCGCGAGGGTTCGGTGCCGAGTGCGCGGGCGGCGAGTTCGATGATGCCAGGGTGCGGCTTGCGAATGCCGACTTCGTCTGAGTAGACCTGCACCGCGATGAGATCGTCGAGACCGTGCTCGGTCAAGAGCGCGCGGTGTGAGCGCCCGGAGTGGGCGTTGCTCACGATACCCACGCGAACGCCCAGGTCGCGGGCCGTCTCCAACAATTCGCGCACACCGTGGCGCAGGTGGTGTTCCGAGATAAGGCCGGTCATCGCGTGCAAGAGTTCTGCTCCGTCGGCGGCGAGAACGCCTCGAGGTCCGTCGTCGAGATCGGAGGCGAGAAAGTCGTTCCAGATCTCGCGTGGTTCAAGCTCGAGCGGTCGACGACGGCGACCTGCTGCGTTCTTCCAGTCCTTCAGAGCTGCCAGCCCCGCGCCCAGTGACTGCTCGACGCGTTCTACCTCGATCGTCCAGCCCGCCCGGGCAAGTTTGTCAACGATCGCCTCGGCCGCGTGCTTGCGGCCCTGGGCATGCTTACTCGTCAAGAAGACGACACCGCCGAAGTCGAGCAGGAGCGCTGTCGGACGGCGAGAGAGTGCGGGCGAATCGGGGGGTGGGGTCACGCGGCTACTCGACCTTCTCTGCGGGGCGTTGAGCCGACCGTAGGCGGGGGCACTTAACAACACGACGACCATCGTGTGAACAGAAAGAGTAGATTCTGGAACGTTCCAGTTTTTCGCCTTCGATTCGTGTCACGGGCCGCCTGGCTTGGTTGCGCGGCCATACTGAGAACGTGACGACGACCCCCTTTCATCGGCCGACGATTCTCGACGTCGCTCGTGCTGCAGGGGTCTCAAAGTCGCTCGTTTCGCTCGCTTTGCGAGGGGATGCCGGGGTCAGTGAAACGACGCGACAGCGAATCTCAGAGGTTGCCGCGACCTTGGGGTACCGTTCCAATGCCGTGGCGCGCGCGCTCGTTCAAGGGCGCACGTCGCTCATTGGGGCGGTTGCTACCGAGTTAGCGAACCCCTATCACTCGGAGGTCATCGGCGGAATCGAGCGCGCCGCAGACGATCTCGCACTCGATGTCCTTATTGCACACGGGCGACGGGATCCCCGTCGGGTCACTCAACGCATCGAGCGGATGCTCGAACTCAACGTCGATGGAATCGTGGTGGTTAGTTCTTGGGCCGACCCCGTCATCCTTCAACAGGCGTCACGTCACACCCCGGTGGTGGTGGTCGGGAGGATGCCTGAACGCGTTCATGGTGTCGATACGATCGTGAGCGACGATGAGGGGGGCGCAGCAGCTGCCGTCGAGCATCTGATCGAGCAGGGATTCGAGAAGATTGGGTTCGTGAGTTCGTCGCAACGACCCGCCGCGCTCGCGCGGCAAGCCGGATTTGTTAACGCGATGGTGGAGCGAGGTCAGCGTGCCGGACACGTATTCGACGTCAGCTCAGACCCGGGTGCAGCGATCGGTAGGTTGCTTGATAGCGCGAGTCGACCGACAGCGATCGTGACCAACAACGACGTGACCGCAGTGCGCGTGATGGATGCGGCGTTGGATCGCTCACTTGTCATACCGGGCGATCTCGCAATCGTCGGATACGACGACACGACACTGGCCACGCTCGTTCGCCCTGCTCTCTCGAGCGTGGATCAACCCAACGATGACATCGGGCGAGTCGCGATGGCGATGGTCGAAGAACGGCTGTCGGGGCGCGTCGTCGATCGTCACGAAGTGGTGTCCCCAACTCTCGTTGTGCGTGCGTCCAGCCGACGCAGCTGACCTGCGACGCCATCGCCATCGGCACATCCCCAGGGCACTCCGAATAGCCCGGCATAGAATCGCGAGCGGCACTGCTAGAGACAGACGGGGAGCACCGGATTCATGGCCGCGGTTGTCGACACGCATAGCTCAACGCCGGGGTTCTGGGCGATCGCCCGACGACCACGGTGGATCGCCGCTCTGCTGCTTGCTCTAGGCGTCGCCGCCGCTTTTGCTGCGCTCGGTCAATGGCAACTCGAGCGGTCACTCGAGACCGCGATCGTCGATGACCGTGACACCGAGACCCCCGTGCCGCTCGACTCGATCGCTGAACCGCAGCAAATCATGACAACCGAAGCGAGCGGACGCATCGTCACCGTGCGCGGCTCGTGGGTCGACGGTGACGAGGTGGTCGTGACCGGGCGGCTGAGCGGAGCTGGCGAGGCAGAATCCGGTGGAGCGGGCGAGCCGGGCGACTGGGTACTCCGGCACTTCGTTGCCGAGAACGGCGCGAGCCTCGCGGTGGCTGTGGGGTTTGTCGAGCCGGGGGCGAGCATCCCGAGCCTGCCGAGTGGTGAGGAGAGCCTCGTCGGTCGGTACGTGCCGAGCGAATCTCCGCAGCTGAGCGACTTCGAAGAGGGAGAGCGCACGGCGATTGCTGTGGCCGAGTTGATCAACCTGTGGCCTGACGTTGATGCGGTGTACTCGGGCTACCTCGTGTTGGAAAGCGCGCCGGATGGCTTCGAGACGATTGCTGCACCGCCGCCCGTTGCCGACGTATCGCTCAACCTGCTCAACCTGTTTTACGCGATCGAGTGGGTCATTTTCGGTGGCTTCGCCGTCTACCTGTGGTGGCGACTCGTGAAGGACGAGCAGGAGAAGATCCAGGCGCTCGCCGCGGGCGATGACGACCCAACGGCCGACCCAGCCGCCGGGCCGACCGCTCAGCCAGCGCCCGTAGACTGACCGTATGGCGATCGGCCCTCAGCCCCGAGACATTCCCCTCATCACCCGCACCCTGTCGGTCTACAAAGTTTCGTCGATCATCAC
>CAYWZI010000074.1:0-11182 GCA_964462815.1 uncultured Microbacteriaceae bacterium | reverse complement strand
CACCGAGCCCCTCGCCTTCGCGAGCCTCTCGAGCTGGAACGGCACGGTCGGCGAACTGCTCGATGCAATGTTTGACCCCACCGTCACCTACGACGACCTGAAGTGGATCAAAGAGCAGTGGCCCGGCAAGCTCGTGGTCAAGGGCGTGCAGACAGTCGACGACGCGAAGAGGCTTGCCAAGCTCGGCGTTGACGGCATCACGCTCTCGAACCACGGCGGGCGACAGCTCGACCGCGCGCCGATCCCGTTCCACCTGTTGCCCGAGGTCGTGCGCGAGGTCGGCAAAGACACCGAGGTGCACCTGGACACGGGCATCATGTCAGGCGCCGACATTGTGGCGAGCGTTGCCCTCGGCGCGCGCTTCACCCTCATCGGCCGCGCCTACCTCTACGGCCTGATGGCCGGCGGGCGCGAGGGCGTCGACCGCACGATCGAGATTCTGGGGTCGCAGGTCGCGCGCACGATGCGCCTGCTCGGCGTGAAGTCGCTCGACGAGCTCGAGCCGCGCCACGTGACGCAACTGCAGCGGTTGGTTCCGCGCGACTAACGAGACCTCTGGGGCCGAGCCCCGTCGCGAGGCTGTGGTGGTCTTCGCGGCGGGGCTCTTTTCGTGCGCACCGGCGTAGGCTTGAGCCCTGCCGGCGGCCTGCGCCGAGCATCCAACCGCCCTCATTGAAGGCACTGTGCCCAGCCCGACCGCGTCAGCGTTTCCGCCCACCGAACCGATTCCGGTGCACCGCGGATCAGCGAGCCTGCGCGATTCGTTCTCATCGCTGCAAGTACGCAACTACCGGCGGTTTCAGGCCTCGCAATTGCTCGCCCACACGGCGGGATGGATGCAGCGCATCGCCACCGACTGGCTCGTGCTCGAGATCACGGGAAACATCGCGGCCGTTGGCTTCACGATCTTTCTGCAGTGGGGGCCGATGCTGCTGTTCGGCCCGTATGGCGGGGTGATCGCCGATCGCTATTCAAAACGCACGCTGCTGATCGGCGTCTACACCGTGTTTGGTCTCATGAGCGCCCTGCTCGCGACGCTCGCCCTCACGGGAGTCGTCGAGCTGTGGCACGTGTACGCGATTTCGGTCGTCATCGGGCTCGTCTTCGTGGTCGAAAGCCCGGCGCGCGTGGTGCTCGTGACTGAAATGGTCGAGCCCCGACTGCTGCAGAACGCCATTAGCCTCAACGCCTCGGTGTTTCACTTCGGGGGCTTCATCGGGCCGGCCGTGAGCGGCGTGATCATCGCGGTCGCTGGCGCCGGATGGGCGATCGGCGTCAACGCGGTCGCGGCACTCGTGGTGGTGATCACGCTCGCGACGCTGCGCCAAGACGAACTGCGCACCATTCCGGTGCAGCCGCGGCAAAGCGGGCAGATTCGCGAGGCATGGCAGTACGCCCGTTCGAAGCCGACGATCTTCTGGCCGATGATCATGCTCACCTTCGTCGCGGTCTTCGGCATGTCACTGCCCGTGATTCTGACGGGCATGGCGAATGAGGTCTACGAATCGGGCTCGACCGGCTACGGGCTCTACACCTCGCTCGTCGCGGTCGGAGCGTTGACGGGCGCGCTTCTCTCGACCCGTCTGCGCACGCTTCGACTGCGCACGATCGTGGGCGCGATGTTTGCCTATGGAACGTTGCAGGCGCTCGCCGGGCTGGCGCCCTGGTACGCCGCGTTTCTCACGGTGCTCGTCGGCATCGGCATCTTCCGGCTCATTTACGCGATCATGGCCGACTCGCTCGTGCAGCTCAGTTGCAACCCCGGCATTCGCGGACGCGTCATGTCGTTCTACGTGATCATCATGGTCGGCGGGCAGGCCCTCGGCGGCCCCTTCATGGGGGCCCTTGCCGAAGTGCTCGGCCCGCAGGTGGCGCTCGTGATCTCCGGGGCGATGCCCGCTCTCGCTGCGGTCGTCATTGGTGTGCTCATCGCGCGGTCGGGTTCGTTGCGACTGCAGGTGCGGCTCAAGCGCGGGCAATCAATCGTCGCGATTGTCGCCCGGTCGCAGATCACGCCCGCCGAGCGCTAGCGACCCATGTGCCCATACGCAGCAGTCCGCTCGCCGCCTCGTGGGCTCACACGTCTCGAATGAAGATCCGCACTCCGGCTCCCGCAAGCTCGGCACCGACACCACGTGCATCTGCTGACGCTGAACCCTGAGAACGCCAACCCGGGGCATCCAACTCCAGCTCGGCGAATTGCTTGCCGTGGGGCGCAGAGACGGTCACGGTGAGCGGAGCGTCCGCAGTGTTGACGACGACGATTGCTTCCTGTGCGGCTCCTCGAAGAAGAATCGCGTACACGCGGTCGTCCGACACGTCGAGAGCACCGTGGATGATCTCTCCGGTGGCGAGCACGGGGTGCTTCAGCCGTGCGGCGTTGACGGCGGTAACTTCCGGCTCGATCCCCTCCTCTCCCCCGACAAAGGTCATGTAGGGCTCTCCGCGGAGAGCGAAGATGGCCATGAGCGCAGCCGTGCGAGGCGCGCCATGTTGCTCTCGGCGCCACTTGCGACCTGGGCTCGGCCACCAGAAGGTGTCATGACTGTCGATGTGGTGCGCGGTCATCGCGTTGAACGGCAAGCTACGGTCACGCTGAGCGAGCCATTCGACAAGCTCGCGCGCGTTTCGAATCCAGTGGGCGCGGCCGTTTTCGGTCGCGGTGATCGCGCGAACGAGCCATTGCTCGTCGTAGTTGTAGGTGAGGTCCATGTCCCGTCGGAACAACGCGCCTGACGGCTCGGTGTAGAGCAGCGCATCCGGTCGGGCGTCACGGATCGCTGATCGAAGCATGGCAAACAGCGGCACCGATCCCAGCATGGAGACATGAGCGGACGACCTCGTGCGCTCAGCCCAGTTCATGAAGTAGTTGTACGACGGCGCGTCAAAGCGGAAGCCGTCGGCGTTGAGCCTGCTGAGAAGGTCGAGGCAGACGCCCACAAAGTACTTCTGCCATTCCGGGTGCGCGGTGTCGAAGGCGTTGGTGTAGATGCCGATCGGATTGCCCGCACTGTCTTCACAGAACCATTCGGGGTGTTCGAGCCGCAACGGGTGAACGTGGGGCGAACCTGCCGTCCAGTGCGGAGCGAAGTCAAGAACGTGTCGAGCCCAGGCGATCGAATAGGGCTCAAACTCGTCTTCTTCGAGCACGGTGATGTCATCAACGGCCTCATCCATTCGATGCCCGTATGCGCCTGCCTTGATGGACTCCACCGCAGTTTGCACGATCTCGCCATCGATCACGCCGTGAAGAAGGATGTCGAGAATCACCTTCATGTCGCGTTGGTGGCACAGCTCAATGAGTTCCTTCAGGTCGTCTTCGTCGCCATACGAGATCGTGACATCGGCGTAGTCAGCGACGTTGTAGCTCGGGAAAGGGTGCCTGGGCATGATCTGCAGGGCAGTGAATCCCAGGGCACGGATGCGGTCGAGATCGTTGATCAGGTCGCGAACAGTCGGGTACGGCGAATAGCGGAACCCCTGGTGGAACACCGAGAATCCGATCTGCACCTCATAGAGGTTCGCCGCGGCACCCCATTCCGGCGCATCGCCGTGAGCGGCAATGCCGTTGCGCTGAAGGGCGTGCGGCACCTGGTCCAAGACGTCTTCGAAGGCGGTCGGCATCAGATCAAGGTGGAGGAATTCCACGCTCAATCGAGCTCCTGCCTCGAGGAGGCCTGCGACATCTGCTAACCAGTGAAGGTGAAGGCCCCCGTTGTCGGGCTCAATCCAGATATCGCCAATGGTCGCCGTTTGCATCGGCCAGAAGACCCACGACAAGGGGTCGCCGGCATCTTCCATCGCAAGGAGGCCGGTTGATCCGTTCACTCCCCCCACGGGTGAGACGTAGAGGCGCTGCGAAACGTCGCCAATGTCGAGGTTCGCCCGATACTTGCCTCCCGGGGCTTGAAGCCGCCAGTCTGACGCTGATGACGGTTCAAGCCGGAAATCGACCTGAACGTTCCGGACGAGCTCTTCGCGCGTCGCCACCACGTCGACCGCGACGGAAACGCGGGGGAAAGCGCTCTGGAATCGGTAGGTCCACTCAAGAGCGAACGGGCCTTCGCTGGAGGTGGTGACGCGGTGGATCCGGTGGCCTTCACCCAAGCTGCTGTGATGGGCTGCCGGTTCGGCGGGTGTGACAGCGTTGAGAGTGGCGCCGTCGTAGACGAGGCCACCCATTGCACCACGCACTTCCCGGCCCCCCGTGGTTACCGAGAGAACGGCGGCGTTGCTGAACTCACGCCCGCCCACTTCGAGCCCGAGCGGTGCGCCGCTTCGAGGATCGACGATGACAACAACATCAGAGAACTCGGAGCTCAGACGCAAGGGCCCAGGGGTCTTCATTCGTACCTCACACGATCTGGTATTACCGGCCAGTCCAACACCGTCAGACTACCACGGCGCCGATCGGATGGCCGTGGCGCTAGATCTCGAGCGGAGGGGCGCCCGAGATCCCTCGGCTCTCCAGCATCTCTGAAATGGGCCGATCCACGTCGTCGCCAAACAGCGACAAGGCCAAGCTCAGATGATCAGCCATGAGGGCGCCCGCGAGCTCGGCGTCGCCCGCTCGGATGGCGTCGGTCAGCTTGCGGTGCTGGGGGTCACCAACGTCTCGCACATGAGGGTCGCTGTGGCTTCGCAGCATGAGGGAGTACACCTGTGCGCGGATGGATCCGAACATCAGCGCGATCACCGGGTTACCCGAAGCGGTCGCGATCGCCTCATGGAACTGGAGGTCGGTGGATGCCCGATCAACAAGCGATTGGGCGTTCTCGTGTCGAATGAGAGCTTCCTCGAGAACTTCTAGCGATCGCTCCGGTGTCGCTGCCGCATAGCGAGCGGCGGTCACCTCAACCATCAAGCGGGCCTCGACAAGATGGCGGGTCGTGATGCCGGTTCGAGCCGCGACTCTATTCAGCGACCGAGATAGCTCGTCGACGGCTACTTCACGAACGTAGGTTCCGCGGCCCGCTTGAATCTCCACAAGGCCACGCTCGACCAGGCCAGACAGCCCCTCGCGAATCACCGGTCGGCTCACCCCGTACTCTTCGGCAAGCTCCCGCTCTGACGGTAGCTTCTGCCCCGAGACGAACTCGCCTTCGACAATGCGAAGTTCTAACCGCCGAATGATCTCCGACTTACGCAATGGACTACTCACAGCACTCCTCGACTGGTTGCGTTCACTCTACTTGTCGGGCCAGGTCATTGTTTTGCTAGCCCGGCCCTCCACACTGTCGCGCGCAAGCCGAAAGCCGATGTGCGACGTTGCCGAGTCGCGGGCCTGACGCGAGCGAGCTGCCGGACGATAGCGTCGGCAATACTCGGGCGCGCACAGGTGCGAACCGCCCTTGATCACCATTTCGTCGCCGTCCCGTGAGGAACTCGGTGCGCACGAGCATCCCGCCCCGCCATGACTCTCTGTCCAGCGCGAACTGGTCCACTCCCAGACGTTTCCGATCATGTCGACAAGGTCGAACCCATTGGCCGGAAACGTGCCCACTGGCGACGTGCCGAACCACCCGTTTGCCCCATCGTTCTGATACGGGAAGCGCCCTTGCCACGTGTTGGCTTTGAGCACTCCTCGTTCTAGAGGTTCCTCGCCCCACGCGTAGGTGGCTGACTCCATGCCGCCGCGCGCCGCATACTCCCATTCCCGTTCCGTCGGCAGGCGGGCTCCGGCCCATGCGCAATACGCTTCGGCGTCGTCGTAGGCGATGTGGACGACCGGATGCTCGCCCCGAGCCTCCACCGTCGAGCCGGGCCCTTCTGGCTCACGCCACGAAGCACCCGATGACCACCGCCACCACAGACGCCAGTCGTGAAGGTCGACCGGCCCGGGGGTTGACGCGAAAACCAATGAGCCCGCACTGATCGGTGCACCAGCATCGAGCCCGATTGCGACCGCATCAACCGGCTGCTCGGCAACGGTCACGTAGTTCGTGGCGGCGACGAACTCTGCGAACTGACGATTGGTGACGGGTGCGCGTGCAATGCGAAAGGAGTCGACCGAACACTCAACGACCGGTGACTCCTCTGGGTAGTGGTTGTCTGATCCCATCAAGAATCGCCCAGCGCTGATCGTGACGAACGCGTCCTCATCAGAGTTCAGCATGCATCACCTCCGACTTCCGCGCCCTGGACACCATGACTCTTGCCGCTACGGCCAGGTGAGCCCCGCCACCGTCATGACGAAAGCGACAGCGGCCCCCGCCCAGATCGTAAGGCCAAGGAGACGAAGAGCGAGCCGTGCCTTAGCGTCGTGCGGTCGCTTCGCGATGAAGTGCTCCACGAACGCGGAAACCGTCGCCAGGACGCCGAGAGCCACAAAGGTCACTGCGGCGATCACCCCCAGCGGCTGGGCAATGGGGGGATTCAACACCAGCAGACCAGCGCCAAACACAAAGAAGACGATCGCCAGTCTGATCCATCCATGAAACGGACGATCGGTTGCGCGGGAAAAGGCCGGATTCGCCTCAGCCTGCCCTCGGAAGATCATCCGTGAGTGCTCTGGCTCGCTCATTGACGCTCCGCTCGTGGGTTGCGCTCGACGATCAGGAAAGGCTGATGGTCTTATTGGTAAGACCAGTTTATCGTCGCAGGGTCGGGCGGTCGCGTCAACCTCGACAACCCCACCTGGGCGCGCTGGGGAGCGTTTCGATCCGCTCCGGAAGGCTCATCCGACACCCCACGACGGCATCCCGCCGAGCACAGCGATCAGGGCCGAAGCGGCGACCGCGGCGGCCACGACAGCCATCCCTGCTGCCATCGCGCCGACATTCGACGAGGTTTCTGACGTTTGATCCGAGGCTAGGAAGTCGCGGTGGCGCCGTGCTGTCGTTGCGTGAACAAGCCAGACCGCGGCAATTGCGGGAGCCGAGAGGAGTGCCACCGCCACCATTCCGAGCTGATCGAATGATCGTGCGATGAGAGGCAACCCCAGCGTGACCGCAACACTTGTCCGACGCCACGCCAGAATCGTGCGCTCGAGGTGAAGCCCGCTATCGCGATCTATCGCCATACAAAACCCACGATGACCAGAATCACAGCCACCGATGCTCCGAGACTGATGACGGAACCGAACGCTAACCCGGGGAGCGGCTGTTGTTGACGAAGGGCTCGCTCAGAAACGGCCCAGGTTGTAAAGGCGTACACGCTCGACATGAGGCCAAGGACGATGAACAATCCTGCAGCGAAGAGCCTCAAGGGTTGCAGCACTGGAGGGTCGAGTGCCTCAAGGGCGACACCAGCCAATACGAAAGCCATCGCCGTTCTGATCCAGGCAAGAAAGGTCCGCTCGTTCGCCAACGAGAATCGCGGATCGGGCTCGTCGCCATGGCGAAAGACCGCGCTGGGAAAACGTCGATCACTCATCGGGGCCGCCGTGTGTACGCCCCCGGTTGAGGATGCGCGTCACGGCGCGACCTCGAGGCCCGCTCGCCAGCGGAGGGCGACGGCTTTGAGCTCGGCGAACAACTCTGGGTGCACACTCATGAGGTTTCGCGACTCGCTCGGATCCGCTTCGAGATCGAACAGGTACTCGAGCTCGGCGGCCGGGTTGTCGTCGCTTTCGTATGGCTCAAGCACGACTTTCCATCGACCGCGACGCATCGCGGTCTGCTGCCGAAACGACCAGAAGAGGTCACGGTCGGGCGGCGCAGATTCTCCCGTGAGTGTCGGGATCAGGTCGACCCCGTCGAGGCCCAGGCCCTCCGTCGATCCGCCGGCAGCAGCGACCAGACTCGGGAGGAGGTCGATGCCCAGCACCGGCGACGAGAGAACCTGACCGCCACGAACCCGGGCCGGCCAGTGCAGTACAGAAGGAGATCGAATCCCGCCTTCAAACAAACTCGTTTTGCCACCGCGCAGTTCTCCTGCCGAGGCACCGTAGTAGGGCTCGAGGTTGCCATCGAGCCAGTTTGCGGGATGCCGCGACGGCCCATTGTCCGACATCATGAAGAACAGGGTGTTCTCCAAGTCCCCGGCGCGATCGAGGGCGTCGACGATCGACCCGACTCCGTCATCCATGGACGCCAGCATCGCGGCCATGATTCGACGTGCGGGGCTCAGCTCCGGGAATCGGTCGATGTACTCGGCCGGGGCATGCATCGGGCTGTGAGGCGCGGTGAAGCCGATGTACAGGAAGAACGGATCCTCGGTGGGGGCGACGCGGTCGATGAACTCGACGGCGCGATCAGCGATCACCTCGGTGACGTACTCTCCATTGCGCCAGACTTCACGACCGTTCTCCCAGAGATCGTGCACCGGGTAGTAGTTCACGTCCCACGGCCAGAGGTTGTAGTTGATGTGAGAGAAGTAGTCGACGCTGCCCGACAAGATGCCGAACCACTCGTCGAAACCGTGATCCGAAGGCTGACTGCCGGGGGCAACCCCAAGGTGCCACTTCCCGATCATCGACGTGCGATAGCCGAGCTCCTTGAGCTCGCTGGCGATCGTCGGATGCGCTCCCGTCAGTCCCTCTTCCGTGCGATGTCCACCCAGCACATCGTCAACACCGGTGCGCGCCGGATGCTGGCCACGAAGAATAGCCGCCCGCGACGGTGAGCACACCGGCGAGTTCGAATAGCACTCGGTGAGCATTGCGCCCGCCGCGGCGAGGCGGTCGAGGTGCGGCGTTTTGAGATCCTCCGACCCGAAGCACCCGAGGTCGCCGTACCCGTGGTCGTCGGTGACGACGACCACGATGTTCGGCCGCGTGCGGACACTCAAGCGGCAAACCATTCGGAGGTGACACCGAGGCCACTTCCCGCACGCTCGAACAGCGGGAGCCGCTCGAGGGGGGCCGCGACGAGCGCGGTGGTTCCGCCGGCATGGAGGTCACCCGACCAGACGTCACGCCAGTCATCCCCCGATGGGAAGTAGACCGTGCGCTCGGTCGCACCCGCGTGCACGATGGGCGCCGCAAGCAGGTCGGTGCCGAGGAGGAACTGGTCGTCGACGCGCACCGCGGATGCGTCATCTGGATACGAGAACCACAGGGGCCTCACCGGGGGGACGCCCTCAGAGCTGGAGAGGTCGAGCTGGGCCTGAAGATAGGGGCGCAGCTTCTCGCGGAACCCGAGGAGGCCGCGGATGACGTCGTATGCTTCATCGCCGAACGACCACACCTCATTCGCGTCACCGGACGAGAAGAGGCCGGCGTTGTAGAAGTCGGCGTGGCGGTTGCCGTGTAGTCGGAAGACCGGCCAGAGCACGGCGAACTGGAACCACCGCACCACGAGTTCGCGAAAGTACGGGCTCTCGATGTCGGAGTCGAAGAAGCCGCCGATGTCGCTCGTCCACCAGGGGATGCCGCTCACCATCATGTTGAGACCGGCGGCGACCTGACCCTGCAAGGCTTCCCAGGTCGACTGGATGTCGCCCGACCAGACGGCGACTCCGTAGCGTTGGCTGCCGGCCCACGCCGACCGGATGAGGATCATCGCGTCATCGAGGCCGTCGGCCGCGAGGCCGCCGCGCACCGCCTGCGCGAAGTGCAGCGGGAAGGCGCCCGACACTTCGCCGCCGGGGCCCGTGCTGTAGGTCAGGGTTTCTTCGCGGAACTGCGTCGTTGACTCTCTGATCTCGGGCTCGCACGCGTCGAGCCAGAACGATGAGATGCCCTTGGAGGTGTAGCTCTCACGAAGACGCGTCCAGAGAAACTCTTGCGCGTCCGGGCGGCTCAGGTCGAGAAGGTTCAGGTCGAGGCCCTCAGGCGACGAGCGATCCGCGTAGGAGAAGATTGCTGGCGCATCCGAACCGGATGAACCGACCAATTGGCCGCCCGCCTGTAGCTGAGCATGGTTCTCGCTCAGGGGGCTGACGTGCGGCCACACCGAAACGAGCAAGCGCACGCCGCGCTCGGCGAGCTCGGCAGCCATGGCCTGCGGATCAGGCCAGAGCTCAGCATCCCAGTCCCAGTTGCCCATGTGGGTCCAGTGCATGTAGTCGACGAAGATCGCCGTGAGAGGAAGCCCGCGGTCGAGGTGCTCCCGCGCGATGGCGAGCACCTCGGCTTGTGACGTGTAGTAGCTCTTGCTCTGCCAGTAGCCCGTGGCCCAGTGCGGGAACTCGGGCGCGAACCCGGTGAGTACGTGGTAGCGGCGAACAACCTCGGCAGGTGTCGTTCCGCTGTAGACGAAGTAGTCGATCTCTCGTGAGTGACGGGCGGTCCAGCGGGTGTGGTTCGCCGCGAATTCAACTTGTCCGATCGCGGGGGTGTTCCAGAGCATCCCGTATCCCCGTGATGACACCACGGCGGGAATCGAGATCTGCGTGTTGCGCTGGACGAGTTCGATCACGCAGCCGCTCAGGTCAAGGTGATCCAGGTCGTGCTGGCCAAGTCCGTAGAAGCGCTCGTCCTCGTACGAGTCCAAGGTCATCGTCGTCTCGAGCAGACCCGACGACGCGCGGTGGAATCGACGGTGAGGCAGCAATGGGGGTTCTCGGGGGTCGAACGGCGGCTCACCCACCACCAACTCGTCGCCTCGGAGGAAGGAGATGCGACCGGATGCCTCAAGCGAGACACTGAGCTCTCCGGAGTGCAGCACAACCCGGTCGTCGAGTGTTTCGACCCTCGAGGGTGCCGTCGCGACGGCAGTCTCTGCCACAGCGAGGTTGATCGACGAGCCGACGGGCTCGACGCTTGCGCGAACTCTGAAGGTCGCATCACCCCAGCAGTCGATCCGAACGGTCTCGGTGGGAAGCGACAGCACTACGCCCGTGGGCGTCATCTCGAACAAGGAATCATCTCTCTCGTTGGGGTGGGCCGACGGGCCCGTGTGCTACTTGACACTGCCTGCGGAAAGCCCGCTGACGATGTACTTCTGGCCATAGAGGAACATCAAGACCACGGGAAGCGCCGACAAGATCGCTCCTGCCGAGAATGCTCCCCAGTTGTCGTTCCGGAAAGTCGAGATGAGGGTAAAGAGACCAACCGATGATGTCTGCAAGTCCGGCTCTGACATCAGTACCGAAGCGATGACGTAGTCACCAGCGACGGCGATGTAGGTGATCATCCAGACAACGACCAAGATCGGCGTGACGAGAGGCAAGATGATCGTGAAGAACGTGCGGACGTGCGATGCACCATCGATCTTGGCCGCCTCGTCGATCTCGCGTGGCACGGTATTGAAGTACCCATACATGAGATAGGTATTGACCCCGAGGGCGCCACCCAGAT
>CAYWZI010000073.1:0-11262 GCA_964462815.1 uncultured Microbacteriaceae bacterium | reverse complement strand
GGGTCGGCCCGGAAGGCCGCGGCGCGCTCCTTGAGCAAGAGATAGGTGCGCATGTTGGCGGCGGCCGAGGCCCACACGCCGTTCTCGTCTTCGGTGCGCGAGGGCTTGTAGTCGAAGTGGCACGGCCCGTCGTAGGCACGGCCGCCACCGGGCGCACCGTTCTCGAGCAGGTCGACGAGCGAGAACGCGTTGTGCAGGTCGCCGTGGTGGTTCACGTCTCGCGCCAGTATGAAGTGAAGAGGCTTGGGTCGGGGTCATAAGACCACATCGCGCCAGTCGACATCATCGCAGAGCGGACGATTCCTCGGTCCGCGAGGCTCTCTCGAATTCTTCGTTCAATCCCGTCGGGATCAAAACGACTGAGTATGTCTGCACGCGCGGCCTCAACGTAAGCGGTGTGTTCATCCATCTTCGCCAAGTCGTTGATTTCAAATGGATCTGTGGAGAGGTCGAATAGCTGCTCGTCGAGACCGTGTACATATGTGTATTTCATGTTGCCCTCCCGACGAAGCCAACAGGGGGAGTAGACACCTTCGGAGTGGTACTCGACGAATACAGCGGGACGGTCATGTGTAGCGCCGATTAGTGCCGAAACCAAGGTGTGGCCGTCCTGCCTGATCGGGGTCACTCCCGCCAGATCACAAAGAGTGGGAACAATGTCAATAAGCGAGACTGGGGTGGTGGACACATCGCCCTTCGCGGTTACGGGTCCGCCCGCAATGATGAGCGGAACGCGAGACGACCACTCGTAGAATGACCGCTTTTGAATCATTCCCCGCTCACCGAGCATGTCTCCGTGATCGCTGGTGAACACAATTACCGTGTCATCCGCGTGTCCTGACTCCTCGAGTGCTGAGATCAGTTCACCGACTTTGTCATCGATGTAGGTGGTCAAGGCGTAATACGCGCGTCGAGTCCTGTACTCGGCCTCTTCGTTACTCAGACTTACTTCCGTGACACCGTGAAGCTTGTCGACCCATCCGTCCATTATTGAACGAGGAACATCTGGGCTAGGCCTTACGCGAACTGGATCGATGCTGACCCCCTCGTACATATCCCAATACTTCTGGGGGGCCAGGAACGGCTCGTGGGGGTGATGATACGAGGCAACGAGTAGCCAGGGTGTCTGTTCGGGAACTCGGGCCTGAACTTGTAGCGAGGCCGCATGCTCGGTCCTCTTCGACCGGAGGAACTCCACCGCTCGATAGTGGGTTTCTTCGTCAAATTGAAGCTGCTGAGTCCACTGCACGGGTCCGCTGTTCACGTAGTCAATCGCAATAGGCGGGCCTTCGGGGTTTCCGGGATGGACGAACTTGCCAATTTCTTCGCGGTTCGGGGTCCAAGCAAGGCTGCTAGGAAACATGTCAGTTGTCAGACGCTTTCGAAATCCGTGCAGCTGGTCAGCGCCGACGAAGTGCATTTTCCCGGAGAGAGCCGTGTCGTAACCGGCGTTAGTGAGATAGTGAGGAAGCATCGGAATTTCGGAAGCAATCGGAGCGGCGTTGTCCCACGCGGAATTCTCCGAGGCAAAGCGGCCAGAGAGAAGAGAACTTCGCGACGGCGAGCAGACAGGGTAGGCGCAGTAGGCGCTGTCGAAGCGCACCCCCCGAGCAGCAAGTTTGTCAATATTGGGCGTTCGCACCACGGGGTGACCGTAGGTTCCCATGAGGTCGGCGACTAGCTGGTCGGCCATGATAACCAGAAAATTGGGGCGTTCAGGCATTGGACTGTTCCTTCTCGTGTAGTCGCTCTGCGATCCTGGAGAAATGGCTCCTCGCCAACCAGGCGTTCTCATGGGGCGCTCTGCTGTTCGCCTCGTCGCCGATGATCTCGACGACAACCGGCGTGTCGGGCCGACTTGTCAGAACTGCTTCGATCATCGACAAGACAGGAAATGGCCCATCTAGAGGGAAAGTGCGGTCTCGGTAGCCAAGTAGTCGATCCAGAGGGAGGCCGTTTGAGTTGGAGATCTGGAGTGCATGAATGTGCACGTCTTGGAGATGAACCAGGTCACTCAAGCTGTGCCCTGCGCGGAAAAAGTGAAACGTGTCGAGAAGGACACCAACGCGTTCGGAGCCGACTAAGTTGATGAGCTCTACCAGCTCCTCAGCTCGACGGTAGGCGTTGATGTGTCCGATCGATTCGAGCGCTACGTCTATGCCGATTCCGTCCGCGATTTCGGCAGCTCGACCGAGAGCCTGCGAGACGGTTTGCCGAGTACGCGGCTCCCTCATGAACGGCAATACGAAGTAGCTCGCTCCGAGTTCCGCGGCTCGATGCATCTGCCGGCAAAGTTCCGCATCCAATCCGGGATCGAGATCACCATGCCAGTTCAGGATGGCATCTGTCGGGGATACCCCGAGCAGTCGGATCGAAGCATCCTGCATTACGCTCAATGCTCGGTCAACGCGAACATCCTCCAGTAGGGCTCCAGCGATCTCGATGCTGCCGAATCCACTCGTCTGGGCGAGCGCCACAAAGCTCACGAAGTCCGCTCCAGCCAACGTTTGAGAGTTGAGACCGAAGTTGTTTGGGGAAGTATCCAGATTCAAGTTGGACTTTCTATGTTGAGACACCGCGGCACGGGGCGAAGTAGCCCTTCACCCCGTGCGCGGGGCGGCCTAGCGTGCGGCGATCTTCTCGAAGAATGACGTGTCGAAGTAGTCTTCGGGCTGAACGAGATCCCCCGTCAAGGCTCCGATTTGCACGAACACATCCTGCATGCGCTTGACAGATGCCAACGCCGAACCATCTGCGTAGGAGGCAAGCCAATCCTCGTTGCTGTAAGCGGTCGTCTTGAAATAGATGTCACGGCAGACCTCATCCGTCATGACATCCACGATGATTGGGCACACCACATCAAGTGAACCTTCCGGATCAGCGATGATGTCGGCGTTGGCTCTCTGCCAAGCAGCGACGACGCCCTCTAGAACCGCTTGATTGTGAACGAAGTAGTTATTGTTCGCGACCCAGCCTCCGGCGATCGGTGAATTCAGCTGCCCCGACGTGGCGATCATCGTCGCACCGGGGGCGTTTTCGATTATCTGCTGATCGAAGGGCGCCCAGATCGAAGCGGCATCCACTGCACCGGTGATCAAAGCATTCGCAACGGATGGCATTTCAAGGTTGACAACATCGACCTCGGAGCGATCGAGCCCCGCTTCGTCGAGGGCCGCCTGCAGCACGACGTCTCCCGCTGATCCAGTCGTCGTCGCGATAGTCCTTCCCCTGAGATCATCGACTGATTCGATCCCAGAACCGTCTGCGGCCCAAACCTGATGGATGTCAGTCTCGAGGTTGTTCAGCAAGAAGAGCTTCCCTTGTCCTCGAGCGGGGAAGTTCGCGATCGCGGCACCCATGACGCCAATATCGACGCTCCCGCCGGTGAGGGCCTGAGACAGCGAGATGCCGGTCGGGAAGTTGGTGATCTCAAGTTCAATTCCCTCCTCTGCGAAGTAGCCTTCTTGTTCGGCGATGAACATTTGCGCAACGTTGTTTGGGTTGGAGATGTAGCCAATTCGAACGGTGGTCAACTCCTCCGCGTCTGTCTGTGCGGGTTCCGTAGCGCAACCCGCCAGAAGAGCGGCGATTACCAGCGTGCAAGCGGCGATGCTTGTTTTTCTCATTTCTATGCCTTTCGGTCGGACGTGTTTGGTGCATTTCCCGCCTGCACACGGCCGTGCAGGAGATCTTCAATGTGGCGGCGCAGTCGGATGAACTCGTCGCTGGTCTTGATGTCGTGATTTCGCTCGCGCCCCCATGGGACCTCCACGACCGCTTCGATGCGGGCGGGCCGGCTCGACATGACCACTACGCGGTCCGCAAGGTAGATGGCCTCCTCCACCTGATGCGTGACGAACAGCACAGTTCGGCGCTCCTGCTGGTTCAACTGAAGGAGCGCGTCTTGCATGGTCTCTCGAGTCTGTGCGTCCAGCGCCGCGAAAGGTTCGTCCATAAGCAGGATTGCGGGATCCACCGCGTATGCGCGAGCAATGGCGACCCTTTGGCGCATGCCTCCCGAAAGCGTCTTTGGCAGAGCATCACTGAATGCGGCTAGCCCCATAAGGCTCAGGTAACGGTCAACAATGGCCGCGCGCTCTGCGGACGTACCGTTCCACGCTCGTAGCCGAGTTCCAAAATCGATGTTCTTGTGCACACTGAGCCACGGGAATATGGCGTACTCCTGAAAAACCACACAACGACTTGGGCCTGGCCCGGTTACTGCCTCGCCATTGACCGTTATCGTTCCGCTGTCAGGCAGCGAGAATCCGGCGATCGCATTGAGTAGAGTGCTCTTCCCAGACCCACTTGGTCCGACTACCGCGACAAACTCCCCTTCTGCGATGTCTATCGACACGTCGTCCAGAACAGTCACTCGCTTAGCTCCCTTACCGAAGCCCTTGCTGATGCTGCGGACCCGCAGGCCTTCTCGCTGAACTGCGGTCATCGGTTTGCTCCTCTGTCCTGCCACGCTAGAAATCGAGTGGCTGTTAGTCGGATGACTAGATCCATGAGTAGTGCAGTGATCCCGATCAAGATGATTCCCGCGTACATTCGGGGTACGTCGAGGAAGTTGCTCGCATTCTGAATGGCAGCACCAAGGCCGTCTTGAGCGGCGACAAGTTCAGCAGCAACCAGTGAGGACCAGGCAATGCCTAGAGATACTCGCGCCGCCGTGAAGATGTGGGGGAGAGACAGCGGAAGGACAATCTTGGTGAGTACCTCTGTCCGTGAAGCGCCCAGAGTTTGAGCAGCACGAACGTACTTCTCTTCGATGCCGCCAATTCCTTCATAGACGATGATGACTGTTGCGAAGAATGCGGCGTACATGAGAATGACCAAACGAGCGAACTCGCCGATTCCGAAGTAGATGACAACGAGGGGTACGAGAGCGATTGGGGGGAGTGCTCGGAAGAAGTTCACCATGGGATTGAAGGTCTGCCGAGCGCGGGGAAACCAACCCAGCGCGAACCCGAATGGGACGGCCAATGTCATGCCAATGACTACTCCAATGACCACACGCCGACTGCTGACGAGCACATCATTGAGTAGAGATCCATTTGTCAGCCCGTCAGTTATCGCCGTCAACACTGTGAGCGGCGACGGCAGAAGACCCGGCTGCATGAGATTGAGCGACGAGGCTGCCTGCCAGAACAGCACGATGATGACGAAGCCGAGCAGACCAAGGGCGCTTGCGCTCGCCCCCCGTCGGATCGCGCGCATGCGACGAGACGTAAGTGACGGCTCTGATGGGGCATCTCCACTATCCGATTGGATCGCGGGAACGTTCAGGTAGGTCATCGTTGGCCTTGTCGTCTCCGGCGGCACTTCCTAGAGAGGACGAGACCGCTGTTGGTAGGATCAATGGTTGCTCATTGATTTGCTTTATAGGTTGGAGGTATCTTCTCCCCTCACCCTTCAATTGTCAACACAGTCCGGCTTGACAAGGCTTCTGCGCAAGTTTAGGTTCTACCAATAAGGGTCAGCGCTTCTCCTCGACTGCCCAATAATCTCGAAATTGAAGGGCACTAAGTGATTGCCAAGGACGTGGCTGGCCCCACTAGGGAGCGAGTAGATCTCGCCCGCGAGCTTCTCGCCGAAGTAATCGCAAACCATCGTGCCCGCGGGCTAGACCGACTACCGAACGAGTCTGAGCTGAGCAAGGAGCTCGGTGTGTCGAGAAACACTCTTCGAGAGGCTCTTGCATTCCTAGAGTCAAATGGTGAGATCGTGCGCCGGCGGCGGGTGGGCACGCTGATAGCTAAGGCAGATTCAGCAGTTCGCAAAGTCCCGGCTGCTGCCAAATTGAGCTACCCACTGGATGAGATCGTCTCTATCCACGAGTTCTTCGACGCAGCTGGTCAACCGTTCTCTATCCAGTCAGTGACGGTCCACAAGGAACGAGCAAACCCCGAATTGAGTGTGCAACTAGAGATTCCGGAGGGAGGCGATGTGTACCGAGTGCGCCGTCTGTTCGCCCTGGACGGGAAGAGCGCAGTGGTCGGAGAGCACTACATCCCACGGAGACTCAACGGTCACGATATTCATATCGAGGCGCTGACGAATGGAGTTTCCACGTTCTTGTACGAGGTAGAGAACATAAAGGTTGACCTCGTGAAGCATGCAGTAACGGCTTTCAACGCAGACCGCACGCTCGCTGCGGAGTTCGGATGCGGGATCGGCACAGCTCTCTTGAGTGTGAGTGCACAGTTGGTTGGTAGCACTTCCGGCGAAACCCCCAAACGCAGGACTGTGTCTGTCGGGCGCCTGATCTTCAATCCCGAAGTTGTCAGCGTCCGGGCTACCGCAACAGACGTCGCTCTACGCTCGCGGTAGAAGCACCTCCCCGCCGTCGTGTCCCTCCCAAGGGTGGCGTCTCACATCTTGAGTAGCCTTTTGAGCATGAATACCGCTGATCAGTCGCATCATTGTTGCGCCCCACCGCGCCCGCAATCGCAAGAATTACCCGTCACCTGGGCAGCTAGCCGAGGTCAACACGCCGTGGATCAAGCCGTTGTGCCTTCGGGCGAATTCACGATGGGAGACGTAAGCGGCATCGGCAATCCGGGAGACGGTGAGCACATTCTGCATACGGTCAAACTGGAAACATTCATGATCGATGCAACAACCGTTACCAACGAACACTTCAGCACCTTCGTCAAAGACACCGGCTACATTACAGACGCGGAGAGATATGGCTCATCCGCCGTGTTCCACCTCTTGGCGAGTGCAGCGCACGGAGAGATTCTCGGGCGAGCATCGGGTTCGCCCTGGTGGCTTGAGGTGGCAGGTGCGTCTTGGCGGCATCCCTTTGGCTCGCAGTCTGGGGTGGAAGGAATGGATGACCATCCGGTCGTTCATGTCAGCTGGGACGACGCGCAGGCCTACTGCGTGTGGGCCCAAAGGAGGCTCCCAACCGAAGCCGAGTGGGAGTTTGCGTCACGAGGTGGCCTCACCGATGCAACCTATCCGTGGGGCGATGATCTGCAGCCGGATGAGGTCTGGAGATGCAACATATGGCAGGGAGACTTCCCGTTCGAAAACAGTCTCGAAGACGGACATCTAGGCACAGCGCCAGTTCTAAGCTTCGAACCCAACGGGTACGGCTTGTGGCAAACGATTGGGAACGTCTGGGAGTGGTGCGCAGACTCTTTCGACGTCAGCTACTACAGCAGATCGCCAGCCTTCGACCCGAGAGGGCCCGAAGACAACGGTACGAGAGTAATGAGAGGAGGCTCCTACTTGTGTCATGATTCCTACTGCAACCGATACCGCAATTCCGCGCGATCGTCGAACACTCGCAGCTCGTCCACGGGCAATCTTGGATTCCGTACCGTCGGTCGCGCTTATGCAAACTGAGTCGACGGGTTGCCGGCGGGTGCGATACGTAACCTCCCAATGAGTGGCGGAGGCCGTTGCTCATTAGACCTGAGGTTAGTGCGTTTTTCCAGTCGAGACTGGCACCCGAGGCGTGAGAAATACGAACCTAAAACCAGGACTCGCGAGCTACACACGCTTGCTGTCGCGATGACGGAGATCCCGGAAAAGCGAAAACGCCACCGATCCCTTGACGGCACTCCCTCCGGCCCCAGATTCGCGAAAGTCCTGAGCGACTATAGAACAGGACCCGATCGGGGTGAAGGTGAGTGTTGAAAACACTGTGGGGTCACTTTCCATACTGTTTGTCGAGCAGTTGCGTCTTCGTCCGCTCGGACACAACCTGCCCGCCAAGCCATGGTCCCCGTGCGCAAGCGAGCCGAACCGGCGAGAGGCCGGAACGGGGCATCCGTGGCCTTCCGTTGCGTTGCGACCACAAACTGGTCACTGCGCTCTCCTCTTGCGCGTGCCTTCCAACCGCTGCACGGGTGCAGGTTCGACATAGTGCATGCCTAGCGAGAGGAGGTCCTGGCAGCCGGGATCGTTCGCCATCGCGGGCTGCCCGTTCGATTCCTTCCACCGGCTCCCCTAGAGCGGCGCGGCATGGGTTTATGACCCCAATTCACCTTGGACGAGAATCAACTTCTCGGCGACGGGTTGTCGGGTGTGGGGTTCGGCGTTGGCGCGGGTCCTCAATCGGTATGCCCGTGCGCTGGCACCACAAGATCAGAAGTTCCGAGATCCCGGGGCTCGCCGAGTGTCATCGCACACACGGGAAAAGAGAACCAAGTGAGTGACAACAACGTGATGACCCCACCACCGCCTCGCCACCGTCGGAGCGCACTACAGCACGTTCTCTCCATGGCGAAGGTGGGAGTCATCGGGTTCGGCGGCGGCAGCGCGCTGATTCCTGTCATGGAGCGCGAGCTCGTGCGACCCGGAGACTTGCGCGAAAACGAGTTCACTCAAGACACTGTCATCGCCAACATCACGCCCGGCGCTCTGCCGGTCAAGATCGCCGCCCTCTCGGGCACCCAGCTCAGCACGACGGCTGCCGCCGCGAGTGGTGCGGTCGCTGTCGCGCTGCCCGGCGCGCTCGCGACGGTCGCGCTACTCGCCCTGTTCTCGACTCTCGGCCCCGGCGCGATCTCGGTCGTCGAATACGCCTCGCTCGGCATCTCGGCGTTCATCCTCTACCTGCTCGCCCACTACACCGTCAAGGTTCTGGCTCCGGGCGGACGCGTGCAGTGGACCGGTGTCGTCATCGCCGTGGTCGCCTTCTTGCTCTCGGGTGCGGCGCGCGCGGTCGAACTCGTCTTCGATGCAGTGGATGCTGAACCAGCGTGGGCGCTGCCCGAGCTCTCGGGACTCGGTCTGGTTCTGGTCGCCCTCGCTGGCATCGCGCTCGTGACGGTGTGGCAGCTCGTGCGCGGCGGTCGCGCGGTGGCGGCCGATGCGGCCGCGGGGGTCGCTGTGCCGGTCGGTGCTCGGCGGGCACTGCGCGGGGCGCTCGTGCTCGCCGTCATCGCCGTCATCGGCTTCGGTGCTGCTCTCGTCGTGGAGCCCGACCCCTCGACACTGTCGTTCTTCGGCCTCATCCTCGTCTCGACCGTATCATCGTTCGGCGGTGGCGAGGCCTACGTCGGTGTCGCCGACGGCTTCTTCGTCGCCACGGGCCTCATCGACTCGACCCTGTTCTACGGGCAGATCGTGCCCGTCGCCAACGCGCTGCCCGGGCCGATTCTGGTCAAGATCGCCTCGGGAGTCGCCTACGGCGTGGGCGTCGAAACCGGGTCTGCCTTCGCGGGCGTCGTATTCGCGATCGCCGCTTTTCTGGTCGCGGTCGGCGGCAGCGCTTCCGTTGCGCTCCTGTTGTTGGCTGGCTACGACCGCGCCCGCCACTCGCTGTTCGTGCGCAACATCTCAGCGTTCATCCTTCCCGTCATCTGCGGACTGCTCGCCGCCACCTCGCTGTCGCTGCTGCACGCTTCGGCCGGTATCGCCGAGGGCGCGGGAGTGCCAGGTCTGGTGGCGATCGGTGGCAGCGTCGCGCTCGCGGCACTTGTGCCGCTCATTCACCGATTGGGTCGCGTGCCCGACATCGTGCTGATCGTGGCGTTCGGGGCGCTGTCGCTCGCGGTGCTCAGCCTGCGCTGACCACGAATAGAGTCCATTGAGCGTCCGCGCCCCACTTGATCGAGCGACACTCTAGCGTTCCATCCTTTCGGAGCGGTACATACTCCGTAGAGAATTGCTTTCTAGCGAACACAACCGTATTGGGCGTCGCCGTTCTGATCACCCATTGAGCCGTCTCAGTATCGTTGGCGGTCTATGCGCAAGTCGCGGAAGACGCTGGGGTCTGTTGCACGCGAAGGTGACATCTTGGCCTGTCACCGACTCCTTCCTCACGCCCGCTTTCTCCAGTCTTTGCGTTTGGTGATGTTGCGACACCAGACCAAGGGCCTGCGTCTGCGGTGATCGGACGGTGAGTTGCATTGCTCGAATGACCCTCAGTAGACGAATCACCCCGCGTGTCAATTTCGGTTCGATTGAGATCGGAGGGGACTGCCCCACCCGGAGAGCAAATCTCAGGCCACGTGCCCTGGGAAGGGATCGGCCCGTGGGTCTCGAAACCGATCGTCTATTGAGCCGCCGGGTTGAGCCGGCGACACTGAATCGCCCGGGGTCTCGTGGAGGGTCTGATTCCCCTAAACGAAGGTTTGCGGACACCTCGATCCAGCCGGAGCCTTCCCCCGGAAGTATGCGGCTGTCATCGTTGCAGAACTCGTGTCCGCAATCAGTGTCCCGTCGGCACCGATTGCGGACAAATGTGGGGCTCCGCGCTGCGCAGCCGGAACCACCGGATCCGGTCAGCGAAAGCAGACACACGCGACCAGTCGAAGACGGTTTGCCCCGCCGGCTCTCAACACTCCCCGCGTCGCTGGGTGCGGCTCCGGAAGCTAGGAGTGCAGCTGGCTTGCACCGTCTCGCATAGAGCTCGTCTACCGGCACCCAAGCCGTTCCGCTTAGGCGGACACAACGAGTGAAGAGACGGAGGCCTACCGATGGCCAAGAACAAGACGAAGAAGAACACGCTCAACAAGAAGGGCGTGACGAAGGCGACGGCACGTCCGACGCACGTGGTCGGTGAGTCGAAGAACTCGCCCATCGGGGAGGTCCGGCGCTTGCTGGCCACGGCCGCGTTCATCCGCGAGATGTGGATGGCGCGCCAGATCGCGCAGCCCGTGTTCGACGGCGACCCGACGCCGCTGCCCAGCGAGGAGATCCTGGGGCGCCGTCCCACGGAGTCCGAGTATGCCGCCGCGACCGCGATCCTGCTGGCACAAGAGCTGCCGATACGCCCAGAAACGCGAAAACGCCGCCGATTCCTCGGCGGCGTTCGCTTTCGGCTCCAACTTCGCCAATACTCCTGACGAGATTCGCAAGAAGCCCAGTGGCGGTGACGGTGGTGTTGAGTCTCATGACTTAAGCAACAGATGTCTCACGACATAGACAACACTCTTCTGCGGCAGGCTCACGAGTGTCTCGAGCCCACCGTTTGCCTACGCGCGCACAGCGGCATGCGACACATCAGCCTGGGCCGACCGCCCGTCGGCACCCGCGTGCTGATCCTCGCCCAAGACCTCAACGTCACCGTCATCAACGCAACCACAGGAGAAGAGATTCGCGAGCTCGTGATCGACCTCGAACGGAACTACCAGCCCCTAGCAAAGGCAAACGGCCGAACCCGAAAAGAGGTTCGGCCGTTGCAGATGTCTTGAGACATCACATGGCGGTGACGGTGGGATTTGAACCCACGGTGGGCTCAACACCCACACAACTTTTCGAGAGTTGCACCTTCGGCCGCTCGGACACGTCACCGCG
>CAYWZI010000072.1:1261-11416 GCA_964462815.1 uncultured Microbacteriaceae bacterium | reverse complement strand
GTTCTCGATGAAGTGCTCGAGCCGTGCGTGGGCACCCGCGCTGCCGGGCGTCCACGCTGCGCGTAATCCTTCAGCCCAGTCGGGCCGGGTGGGCAACAGGGTCCAGTCGTCGAGCGCGTCGCCGTCGACGGTGAGTCCGTCGAACGCGGGTGGGGCGGGCAACGGCGGCCGAGGATCACCCGACGCGAGACACGCACGCCAGAACGGCGTGAACACCTTGTAGGGGTCACCGGAACCCGAGCTGATTCTCCAGGGCTCGAAGAGCAGAGACGCTGCAGAGCTCGCCACCGCGACACCCTCGGCGGTGAGGCGCGACTTGAGTTCAGCATCCACGTGGCGCATGGCGCCATAGCGGCGATTCCAGAACACGGCGTCGGCACCGATCTCAGCAACGAGGGCCGGAATCACCTCGGCCGCCGGCCCGCGCCGAAGCGTGAGCGACCCGCCGAGGTGGGCGAGGTCATCCGCGAGTGCTGCGAGGCTGCCGTGTAGCCACCACTTGGTCGCACCACCGAGCGCGCGCGCGTCGGGCGACTGCTCGTCCCGCAGATACACGACGGAAACCGGACCGCCGCGCTCGACGGCGGCAGACAGCGCGGGGTTGTCGGCAACGCGCAGGTCGTCGCGCAACCAGACCAGGCTCGGCTTCACGCTCATGCGTTCTACGCTAGGGGGGCGTTGTTGTGTGTTTAGTCGCGCAACCGGCGGCAGAGCTCGGTGAGAGTCTCGAGTTCGTCGGTCGACAGTCGTGATCCAACCCGGCGCGCGATCGCATCGGCGTGCACGACGGCAACGCGCTTGAAGAGCTCAAACCCTTCCGGGCGCAGGGCGACGATGGTTCCGCGCGCGTCGGTCACATCGGGCAGTTTGTCGACGAGCTGGCGGGCGGCGAGGCGGTCGATGAGTCGGCTGACGCTGGGCTGGCTCAGCAAGAGGTGCGGAATGAGATCCCGGATGCGCATCCGACGCTCGGGCGCGCGCGACAGGTTGAACAACACGTCGTACTCGGTGAACGAGATCTCGTTGGTCGGAAAGTCGGCGCTCAGCGTGCGGAGCACCGAGACCTGCGCACGGAACAGTGCCTCCCAGGCATCGATCGCCAGAGCCTTCTCGGTCATGCGATTACTTTACGGGCGAGTGTGAGCGAATGTCGGCGAGGGCCTTACTCGGCTAGAGCGCCGACACGGTGAAGGGCCGGTCGCTGAGGCGAGCGACCGGCCCTCTTCCCTTGCACCAAGAGTGTCCTGCAATCACATTCCGCGCCTCCCGCCACAGCAAACGATCGACGCATAAGCAATGTATAACGGAAAGGTAACGCTGTCTAGTTATCAGTTCGTTATTTTTCTGGGTACCGCCATCGCGGCCGGGCGCCTTTAGCGCACTGCATGCGCGGTGGCGACGCTAGTGGGGTCGACAAGCTGTTCCATGAGCGACCGAATGGCAAGGCCCGCTGCCCCACGCGCCCAGCTCGTAAAGCCAGTGTCGTTGAAGTGCAGGATGACTGGTCCGGCGTCGGGGTCGCGCTCCTGCTGAATCGTCCGTTCGATCGAGCCCCGACTCTCCGAGACGAGCCTCAATGCTTCTCCGGCCACGATCACGTCATTCACCATGGCGACGTCGGCAACGGTGACGATCATGCGAGCGAAACCAGTGACCGCGAGCGACACGATGCTTTCGCACAGGGGATCCCCATCTCGTGAGCGGTCCAGAATCTCGTCAAAGGTGAGCGTGTGGCCGGCAGCCGCCAAGTACTGCCGCTCTATCCCCGGGATCGTGAGGATCGAATTCACGCACCCACGGTGTCCAGCGATGCAGACGGGGCCATCGTGCTCGACACGGATGTGCCCCCCGAGGCCGAGGTCGGTGTCCACTGACGACACCACTCGGCCTTGGTGGACGAGCCCGTATCCGATTCCTGCACCGATGGTGACCACGGCATGCGACGAAAGGCCTCTGCCGAGACCGAACCAGTGTTCGGCGGCGGTCAAGGCCACGAGGTCGTTCTCCACGACAACGGGCGCGTCAATGTGTGAGCGCACGAGCAAGCCGAAGTCGACGTCGGTCCAGCCCAAGAACGCGGCGCGATAGACCATGGTTCCCTGACGGACCCGTCCGCCTACGCCGATGCCCAAACCGTCGATCGGGGAATCGCCCGCCAGCGCACGAGCGAGTTCGGCCACCGCACGTGCCACGTCCGCCGGATCGCGGCTCGTTAGTGGCGCGTGCGCGGTGGTCACCACTTCCGCTCGAAGATCGGTGAGCACGCCCGTGAGTTCGTCGCCACTGACCTTGATGCCGACAAATCTGCCTGCGTTTCCCGCGATATGGAGCTGTCGAGCCGGGCGACCCGCGCCTTTGGCCACCCGATCATCATCTTCGATGACGAGACCACGGTCGATGAGCGGCCGGGTCAAACGGGTCACGGAAGGGAGCGAAAGGTTCAAGCGCTCGGCGAGTTCTGATCGCAACAGCGGCCCATTCACCAACAGTTCTTGGGCGATGAGGGCCATGGCGGGTTGCATCGTCGTGTCGAACTCGACCGAAGCCACACCTACCGCCCTTTCTGCGCTGCTAATCAGCTCGCTCGACCTCCACGATGATAGCGCTCTCAGGAAACAGGATTGGAGGCCGAACGCCGGTGTCGGCGAGGCTTGCGCCGGTGACGACGATCCCCGCGGTCCAGGGCGGAGCCGCCTTCTCCAAGCGAGGCGCGGCGCCCCAGGGTGTCACTTCGCGTATGCGATATCGGAAGTTAGGATCAAGGCCCCGTAAGGGCACCCGAGCGGGCAATTCGCCCGGCGCAGTTGCGAGCTGCACGAGGCTGAAGATCGCGCGATGACGGTCGTGCGCTACCACGCCGTGGACAATCATCGCGGAGTCAGGGCTGTCATCGCGGACTGTTATCCCGGTGTGGAGCAGCGCACGGTTTTCCTTGTAGTACCGAGCCCAGTCCGTGAGTTGAGCCTTCTCTTCGGTCGTTGACTGCGTGATGTCCCACTCGATTCCCGCATGCCCAAAGAGAGCTGTCGCTGCACGGAAGGCGAGGTCGTGCCGGCGCCCTGAGCTATGCGACTGCGGCGGTCCGATGTGGGTGCCAACCAGCTCGGGCGGAACCGCAAGAGTCGTCCACCGCTGGATGTGTTGACGTTCGAGAGCGTCATTCGAGTCGGACGCCCAGAAACGGTCGACGTGAGCGAGCATCCCAAAGTCGATGCGCCCGCCTCCCGACGCGCAGCTTTCGATTTCGAGACCGGGGTGGTCCGTAGCGAGCTGGTCGAACATTCTCTGCGCAGCACGGGCTTGCTCTCGGGCGACCGGGAGTCCGTCTCGACCCGGGTCGACGAGAAAGCGGTTGTGGTCCCACTTGATGTAGCTGAGGGGATACCGGCGCACAATGGCGTCGATCTGCTCGTGAATGGCGGCAAAGGCTTCGGGTCGCGCAAGGTCGAGCACCTGCTGATGCCGCGCCTCGGGGGGCAGGCGTCCGGGAACCTGCAGAATCCAGTCCGGATGCTCGCGCGCCAGTCGCGAGTCTGGATTGAGCATTTCACCCTCAAACCACAGACCGAACTCCATGCCCGCGCTGGTTACGTGCTCAATGAGACTGCCGAGCCCTTCGGGCCACACTTCTGAATCGATGGTCCAATCGCCCAGCCCGGCGGTGTCATCGCGACGACCCGTAAACCACCCGTCGTCGAGAACGAACCGTTCAACCCCGACGCTGGCTGCGTCGTCGGCAAGCTGCTTGAGCTTCTCGAGTGTGTGGTCGAAATACACCGCCTCCCAGACGTTCAAGGTCAGCGGGCGAGGGCGCTGAGGGTGCCGGGGGCGATCACGAATCGCTTCGTGGAAACGGGAGCTCAGCCCGTCGAGTCCGTCTCCGGACCAGGTCGCCACGACGGGGGGAGCGAGGTAGGTTTCTCCGGGCCCGAGGATGACTTCGCCAGGAAGAAGAAGTTCGGCGCAGCCGAACGTCGTGGTGCCGACACTCGTGCGTTCGACGAATGTTCGGTGACTCCCACTCCACTCCAAGCCCATCGCCCAGACATCCCCCGCGCTCCAGGACGCACCGTGGCTCATAGCCAGGTGAACAATGGAGCCGTCATGGCCGCTTCGACCTTCACGATGCTCACGCATCCAGAGGCCGGCTGCGATCTCGCGTCGTTGTGGCTGACGTTCGCGCAACCATCGCCCTGAGAAGTCCAGGCTTTCGCGAGCGCGGTCTGGCAAGGGGAGCCAGGTCGCGAGCTCGTCGACCGCGTAAGGCTCACCCCCAGCGTTGGTGAGCTGTTGCGAGACCCGAACCACACCGCGGGGGTCGACAGCCACGTCCAGTCGGCCGTCGAGGCACGCATCGAGGTCACGTACCCACACCGACATGGAGTCGTCCGATTGCTCCGTGCGGTGCGGAACCAATCGCGGCGAGAACCCTCTTCCTGATCGGCTACCACTGAGTGCAGGCCGTCCTCGATGACCGCGAGAGGCCTCCCGCCAGAAGCCGGCGGGGCTCTCCGTGTCGAGGCCGGTTTGGGCAACACCGTCGGCGAGGAGTTCGACCACAGCTGACGCCTCTGCCTCAGTGAGGAACCGACCAAAATGCACAATCTCGACGGGGTCATCCACCGTCACGACGATCGTGATGCCTCCACCCGATACCCGCACGAACTTACGCACGTTGTTGCTCCCGTCGTTGGATGCCGCTCTTCGCAGAGCGAATACCGGGACAGTCTGCCGTAATTATTTCTATTGCAAAAATGGAATCGGTTCCATATGATCGGGACTATCGAGGCCGGGCAACGGCGCCCCCGCTGTTTCCTGGTACTTCGATGGCAGGTGCTTCCACCATTAATGTCATTGCAATCGAAAGGAAACCATCGTGAACCAATCCACACGAGCGTTCACCACCGGAGCGGGCATCGCCCTCGCCGCGTTGGTGCTCGCTGGCTGCACGCCCGCCGCTGAGTCATCGGCGGAAGGCGACGGTGTCGTCACCATCTATGGCGGCTTCGGCGAGGCTCAGACCGCTGCGTTTCAAGAAGAACTCGACGCGTTCGGCGAGGCCAACGGCCTGACCATCGAGTTCACCGCCCTTGCTTCGTACGACACCGACATCAAGGTCGCGATCGAGGCCGGAGACGAACCCGATATCGGCATGTGGCCGCAGCCTGGTGGACTCCTCGACCAGGCCGAAGCGGGCGTTCTGCTCGACGTCGCGTCTGAGCTTCCCGGGTTCGACCTCTCGGTGCCGCAGGGCACTTTGGTTCCCGGGTGGGACTCACTCGCTGCCGATGGTGATGCCGTGTATGGCCTTCCGGTGTCGGCCAACGTGAAGACCCTCGTGTTCTACAACCCGGCGGCCTTTGCGGCTAATGGTTACACCGTGCCGACCACCGATGAAGAGTTCGTCGCTCTCATCGAGCAGATCAAGGCGGACGGCTCGGGCTATCCGTTCTGCGCCGGTATCGAATCCGGTGGCGCAACGGGCTGGCCGATCACCGACTGGCTTGAGCAGTATGTCTTGAGTTACGGCGGACTCGACGTCTACAACTCGTGGATCGCGGGCGACGTGGCGTTCGATTCGGCAGAGGTCACGCAGGCCGCTGACCGAGTGGCCGAGATCCTGTTGACCGACGGCAACGTCAACGGTGGCGGAATCTCCATGGCTACCGACGGCTTTGGTAACACTGCGCCGCTCTTCGACCTGGGTGGAACGGAAACGGGCCAGTGCTTCATGCTGCGCCAGGGCTCGTTCATCACTGACTTCTTCCCGGACGAGATCAAGGCCCAGGTTGCAGCGGGCGACTACACCAACGCCAATGTGTTTGCGCTCCCGGCTCCCGCCGGCGGACAAGCGGGCGTTCTCGGTGGTGGCGACCTCGCCGCTGTCTTTGCCGGGCACGCTGACCCCGATGTGGCAAAGGTGTACCAGTTCATCACCTCGGATGAGTTCGGTGCGATCATGGCTGCAAAGTCGAGCTTCACGTCGCCGCACGCGACGTTCGACTCGAGCCTGTACCCGAACGAGCTGACCCGCACGGTCGGTGAGACCATGGCCAACGCTGAGGTCTTCGGCTTCGATGGCTCTGACCGTATGCCGTCTGAGGTCAACGCGGAGTTCTGGGTTGCCGGAACCGAGTGGGTCGCGGGCGTCATCTCATGGAGTGACGCAGCCAACCGGATTCAGTCGAAGTACTGATTCCACCGGGGCGCTGTGCCGAGCGCAACGCCCTGACAGAGCCGGCGCCTCCTGAGTTCACCACTCAGGAGGCGCCAGCCGCGGCAACAACAACTTCCCCTGAGAAAGGGTGGCATCTTGCTTCAAGACATTCTCTTCGGCCTTCTCGCCGTCATCGTGGGAATTGGCGCGAGCTTCGGCATCTACTGGCTTCTCGATCGCCTCGTTAACCTGCTGCCGAATCGCACCCAGAAGCGCGTTCGTGCATATGCCTACATTCTCCCTGCAGCAGTTCTGCTCATCACGGTTCTGTTGTTGCCGCTGATCCAAACAGTGATCTTCTCTTTCTACAACGCGAACAGTCGCGTCTTCGTCGGTTTCGAAAACTACATTGACTTGTTCACCGACCAGCGTTTTCTCGGGATCCTCCTCAACAACTTTCTGTGGGTGGCATTCGTGCCGGCCGCTACCGTCGCCGTGGGCCTCCTCGTGGCGAGCCTGACAAACCAAGTGGGTCCTACTCGGGAGAAGATCTTTAAGTCACTGATCTTCATGCCGATGGCGATCTCGTTCGTGAGTGCAGCGACCATCTGGTCGTTCTTATACGTCAACGTGCCACCGGGGCGCCCGCAGATCGGTCTTCTCAACGCCCTCGTGGAAGTATTCGGGGGCGAGCCCCAGCCCTGGATGCTCATCTCCGACTGGCGCTTGAACTCGTTCTTGCTCATGATCATCATCGTTTGGCTTCAAGCCGGGTTCGCAATGGTCTTGCTTTCCGCCGCCATCAAGGCGGTTCCGGAAGAAACAATTGAGGCGGCACGGGTCGACGGGGCGAACCGAATCCAGCTCTTCTGGCAGATCGTTCTGCCTCAGATTTGGGGAACCGTCGTTGCTGTCTTCATCACCGTGCTCATCCTGGTGATGAAGATCTTCGACATTGTCTTGGCGATGACTGGGGGAGCCTTCGAAACGTCGGTGCTCGGCTATGAGTTCTACCAGGAGTACTTCGTCAACTCCGAGGCCGGCCGTGGCTCTGCCATCGTCGTCGTTCTCGTGCTTCTCATTGTTCCTCTCATGTGGCTACAGATCAGAACCGCCCGACGGCAGGAGGCACTTCGATGACCGTTCGACAGTCACGACGACTCGGCACGTCGCGAGTCGGAACAACGATCTTGCTGATCGTGCTGGTGGCAATCTGGTCGATCCCGACCGTTGGCCTCATGATCACGGCGTTCCGCCCGAAGGACGAAGCCCAGCGATCGGGCTGGTGGGAAGCTCTCGTGAACCCTTTTGGGCAAGAGTGGACGCTTGCTGCATTCGAAGTGGTCATCACGCGTGATGACATGCTGCAGTCATTCTTCAACACCATGATGATCGCCGTTCCCTCGACCGTCTTGCCGATCATGGTTGCGGCTTTCGCGGCTTATGCGTTTACGTTCCTCGAGTTTCGCGGCCGTGAGATCTACTTCGCTGTGGTGATCGCGCTCATGGTGATCCCCCTGCAGGCTGCGCTGATCCCTCTCGTCCGCGGTCTTCGCGACCTCAGAGATGCCACTGGTATCAGCATCATGGGTGACTTTCCCGCCGCATGGCTGGTGCACACGGCGTTCGCGCTCCCGTTGGCCATTTACATTCTGCGCAACTACATGATGACGCTGCCCTTCGCTCTGATTGAGGCAGCGCGCATCGACGGCGCCTCGTGGTTCCAGATCTTCTGGCGACTCGTCCTTCCAATGTCCACTCCCGCTATCGCGTCGTTCGCTATCTTCCAGTTTCTCTGGGTCTGGAACGACTACCTGATCGCCTTCGTCTTTGCCGGCAACGAGAATCAGGTACTCACGACCCGCTTGCTGCGCCTCCTGGGTCAATACGGGGACGGCTGGCAAGACGTGGCTGCGGGATCGCTCATCGCGATGTCGGTGCCGCTGATCCTCTTTTTCACGCTGCAGCGGTTCTTCGTTCGAGGTCTGACCTCGGGTGCCGTGAAGTAGCGGCATCGCTCCCTCGACCAGAACCAACCGGTAAGAAAGGCGTCACAAGAATGATTAGCGATCCCACACGCTGGATCTGGGATTCGTGGTACGTGCGGGAGGGTGACGAGTATCACGCCTTCTTTCTCGCTGCGCCCCGCTCACTCGGAGACCCTGAACGGAGGCACGACAACGCGGTTGTTGGCCACGCGGTGTCTCGCGACCTCCGCGAATGGGAGCACCTTCCTGACGCCCTCCTCCCCGGCAAGCCGGGACGTTTCGACGATGGGGCGATCTGGACCGGCAGTGTGATCAAAGATGGCGATGTCTGGCGGATGTTCTACACCGGTATCGACACCATCGCCGGTCGTCCTCGCCAACGCATCGGTCACGCGGTCTCCGAGGATCTCGTGCAGTGGAAACGGGTCTCGTCAGACCCCGTCGTTGAAGCAGACCCGCGATGGTATTCGACCTTTGACCGCGACGGCGTGGAGGCCTTCCGAGACCCGTGGGTCTTTCAGTACACCGACGGACGGTGGCACATGCTGATCACCGCGACCGATCGGTTTGGACACGGATGCATTGGTCACGCGACCTCGGACAACTTGCTGACCTGGCAAGTGGAGGCGCCCCTCGCGAGCCAAACCGGTTTTGCGCAACTTGAGGTGGTGCAGCTCGCCCGCGTCGGAGGTTCTCATGTTCTGTTCTTTTCGTGTCAGGCAGACGATGTTCGGGTCGAGTCAGTAGAACGCCGCACCGGTGTCTACAGTGCGCGCGCAGAGTCGCCGCTGGGCCCGTACTATCTCCACCGCAGCGAATCGATCGGGCTCGACGGAATCTACGCGGGCCGAGTAGTCGAGACCGACAACGGCCCCGTCATGTTGGGCTTTCGTGACGCAACTGCCACGCGCGACTTCGAAGGGGTGATCGGCGAGCCGGTGCCGCTCGAGCTCACGAGCCGGTGGACGGCCGTTGCATCCCAAGCGGAAAGAGTGGGTGCCGATCGTTGACGTCGAGGTCGCTGACGCTGCGCCGCAGAGTCTGACTAAAAGAAGTCGGGGCTTGGTGTCGAGGCGTACCGGATAGACACATCGGCATGCCGGTCGAAGCGGTAGCCCGACCCGCGCACGGTGCGCACGATGTCTTCATAGCCGCCGAGCTTTGATCGCAAGCGGCGGACGTGAACGTCGATCGTGCGCTCGTTCGGCACATCGTCGTCGCCCTCGGCGCCGTCGGCCCACAGTGACCCAATGAGCTCGCCCCGCTCGATCGTGCGGCCTTCGCGCAGCACCAGGTACTGCAGCAGCTCGAACTCTTTGTAGGTGAGAGCTGCACTCACGCCGTCGAGCAGAACGCGCTTGCGCGAGATGTCGATGATGACTCCCGAAGCCACCGGGTCGGGTGCCGTCTCGGCCGAGCGGCGATACCGCGCCAGGGCGGCCGGATCTTGCAGGGCGAGCCGCACGACGTCGACGTCGCGTCCACCGGCCCCCGTGGGCGCGAGGGCGACGGCCGCGTGAGTCTCGCTACCTGGTGCGAGTTCAGCGGTCACCTTCTTGAGCTCGGTGACGAGCCGGCCGAGGTCGATGCCCGCGGCGGCGGCCTTCGCCTCATCGAAGCCGACGTAGAGCACGAAGCCTCGAGCTTCCGTGCCGTCGGGCACGGCGCGAAGGCGTGGTGCGGCGGGCTCAGTGGCGGGTGCCACGGCAGCAGGATCGGACGAGCGGGAAGGAAGAGTGGCCAGAGACATCGTCGAGACGCTTTCTGAGTCGAGGGTGCGCGCATCGGAGGCCGGAGCATCCGGCCCCGATGCGGGGAGGCCCTGTTCGTCGTTCTCGCGCATCAGACGGCGAGGGGGCGAGTCAGCGGCACTCGGGCGATCAGGCGGCCGATTAGGCGCACATTCGACAACACACGTCAGCGCTCGCCGGCATCATCATGCCAGCGGTCTCCACAGCCTCGGGGCCGGTCAGGAGCCTGTCCTCGCCGATGATGCGGTTGACGAGGGTG
>CAYWZI010000072.1:0-1251 GCA_964462815.1 uncultured Microbacteriaceae bacterium | reverse complement strand
AGTATCCCCGAGGGCAACGCAGAGCGTCAAGTTGATCGAGCGCTAGCCGACCGTTCCGTAGAGCCGGTCACCGGCGTCGCCGAGCCCGGGCACGATGTAGCCCTTCTCGTTGAGCTTCTCATCGAGGGCGCCCAGAACGATCGTCACGTCGCGACCCTCGGTGGCCTTCTCGATCATGGCCAGACCCTCCGGCGCGCCGAGCAGGCAGACGGCAGTGACGTCGTCGGCGCCGCGCGCGAAGAGAAACTCGATGGCCGCGAGCAACGACCCGCCGGTCGCGAGCATCGGGTCGAGCACGAAGCACTGACGCCCTTCCAAGTGGTCGGGCAGGCGCTCGGCGTAGACACTCGGCTCGAGCGTGTCGTGGTCGCGCACCATGCCGAGAAACCCGACTTCGGCGCTCGGCACAAGCTTGACCATTCCCTCGAGCATGCCAAGGCCGGCCCGCAGAATCGGCACGATGAGCGGCCGCGGTTCGCTGATTGCAAGACCGGTGGTCTGAGTGACGGGCGTCGTGATCGTCACCTCGTGTGTGCGCACATGCCGGGTGGCCTCATACGCGAGCAGCGTCACGAGCTCTTCAGTGAGCGCGCGGAACGTCGCCGATGGCGTGTTCTCATCACGCAGCACCGTGAGCTTGTGGGTGATGAGCGGGTGGTCGGCAACGTGTACTCGCATAGGCTCAATCTAACGGAAGGGCGGGCCATGACCACGGTCTCGAGCGACGATCGCGCGGCCATGCGCACCGCCCTCGACGAGGCTCGCGCGGCTCTGGTCTCGGGTGACGTTCCCGTCGGTGCGATCGTGCTCGACGCCGCTGGCGTGGTGATCGGCCGTGGCCGCAACGAGCGAGAGAAGCACCACGACCCAACGGCCCACGCCGAGGTGGTCGCATTGCGGGAGGCCGCTACAGAGACAGGCGATTGGCAGCTGACCGGATGCACGCTCGTCGTCACCCTCGAACCCTGTGTTCTCTGCGCCGGTGCGATCCTCGCCGCCCGCATCGACCGCGTGGTCTTCGGCGCGTGGGACGCCAAGGCCGGAGCAGCGGGCAGCGTCGTCGATCTCCTGCGGGAGCGCCGACTTCCGCACCGCGTGAGCGAGGTCGTCGGTGGGGTGGATGAGCAGGCGTGTGCATCCCTGCTCGCCGAGTTCTTTAGCGAGCGGCGCTGACCTTCTCGTGGGCCCCTCGGCGGCGGATCACCAGAAGACGGCGAGCGTGGTGTTGATGAGCGCGAGGGCTCCCGCACT
>CAYWZI010000071.1:0-11462 GCA_964462815.1 uncultured Microbacteriaceae bacterium | reverse complement strand
CCCAGCAGGCCCGCAAGTGGTGGACGGGCGAGATCGCCCGCATCGCGAATGCTCAGGATGCTGAGCCCGCGTCGCTCATCAGCTCAGTCGACGTGGCTGCCGTGGTGGAGCTCGTCGAGTCAGGTGCCCTCAACGACCGCCTTGCTCGCCAGGTGGTCGAGGGCGTCATCGCGGGGGAGGGCACGCCGGCTGAGGTTGTGGCCGCTCGTGGTCTGGAGGTCGTCTCGGACGACGGTGCCCTCATCGCCGCGGTCGATGCGGCGCTGGCCGAGCAGCCCGACGTGCTCGAGAAGATCCGCGAGGGCAAGGTGCAGGCCGCCGGGGCCGTGATCGGTGCCGTCATGAAGTCGATGGGCGGCAAGGCTGATGCGGCGCGCGTCAGGGAACTCGTGCTCGAGCGGGCGCAGGCCTGACCCCGACCGTGATCGTCGAGAGCTCAGCGTCGCTCGCCGACCTCGGCGCCCTCGGGTGCGACCTGCACGACACGGCCTACCTTGATGAAACCGAAGGTCGATCGTGACAAGTTCGCCACACTGTTCGCCCGAGGACGACTCGCCGCCTGTAACGCAAAGCACCCCCGAGAGGCCGGGTAGCTTCGGCGTCTATCTCGCTGGCGCGGTGGTGGGCAGCATCATCGTGGCGGTGCCCCTCTCTGCTGCGATCTTCTTCGTGAATGGCGGCATCTCCAGCCCGCCGGGTTCATTGATGGCAGCCTTCGGAGGAGTCATCGCAGGTTTCTTCGCCGGGCCGGTTATCGCGGTCGTTGGGTCACTGCTCGCGAAGCTCGCTGAAATCGCACTACGCAAGGCAGGGCTTCTGAACGTCTGGCGCGGTGTTCTCGTCGGGGGTGCCGCGGTGCTCCCGCACCTTCTGTGGCTCGTGCCCTTCCCGAGTCTCTACGGGGCATCTTTCGTAGCCGTTCTCTGGACGCTGTTCGGGGTGTCTGCTGTCGGGCAGTGGCGTGGGGGCTTCGCTCGCGCCAATCGCTAGCCAGCCCTCGCGACGTCATGTCGGGACTACTTCTCGCGCTAGAGCAAACAGTCCCAGCAGGCCCGCAAGTGGTGGACGGGCGAGATCGCCCGCATCGCGAATGCTCAGGATGCTGAGCCGCAGTCTCTCATCAGCTCAGTTGACGTGGCCGCCGTGGTGGAGCTCGTCGAGTCAGGTGCTCTCAACGACCGACTTGCTCGCCAGGTGGTCGAGGGCGTCATCGCGGGGGAGGGCACGCCTCCCGAGGTCGTGGAGTCACGCGGCCTGGAGGTCGTCTCGGACGACGGTGCCCTCATCGCCGCGGTCGATGCAGCGCTGGCGCAGCAGCCCGACGTGCTCGAGAAGATCCGCGAGGGCAAGGTGCAGGCCGCCGGAGCCGTGATCGGTGCCGTCATGAAATCGATGGGCGGCAAGGCCGATGCGGCGCGTGTGCGCGAGCTCGTTCTGGAGCGGGCAGGCGCTGCGAGCTAAGTCGCCAAAGGCGGCTCGATCGCCGCGCCATCGACGAATACTGCGGCGACGCCACCAATGGCCGGGTCGACACCGTCATTGGCTCGTGGGTGATCCTTACAACTCGCTGGTGTTCAGCGTCTCGAAGACGATCGTCTATTGAAACCCCTCGGCGGGCATAGCGAAGTGCGCCCTATCGACAGCGGATTCAAGGTCGTCGGCCCGAGCCTCGCGGCCTTCTGCGGCGCACACCGCCCAAGGTCGAGGGCTCTCTACTCCCTCTTCTCAACCGGTCCCGGGCAAGCAGTTGGTCTGAGAGCACACCGCAGGCGATGCCCCGACCGTCCATTAGCCATGTTGAGATCAGCATCGGCCAGACCATCTGTACACGACGAGGAGTGCCATCGCGCACGTCACGTTCGGCTAGTGGCTCCGGATCGTAGGACTCCGTCAAGACGAATAGGCAAGGGGCCGAATGGCTGTCTCAGCACTTCGGGTAGCAGATACTCAGGGGCGTTCTGCCAAACCATCGGACGCAGGAAACGTCGCATCGACGCCACGCCGACGGAAGTATGCACAGTGTTGGTTGCCGGCCATGGGCCACCGTGATTCTGCGCCCAGGAGACTCGCACACCTGTAGGAAAGCCATTGAAGATAAGCCGTCCTGCCCGGGGCCTGAAGGACTGCGCGAGGATGCTCATCTCCTTAGCATCGCCGTCGTCACCGTGGATGGTCGCAGTCAGCGATGGCGGCACCAGATGTAGTGCGGCCAGAACGTCATCGACATCCCCATACCTGACGACGACAATAAGCGGACCAAATGCTTCGTCTAGGGTCGCGCCACTGAGCTCAGCAGTGTCGGTCATGAGTAAGTGCGGGTGGCCTAGAAATGCGCCGTCACTCGGCGGCGTACCCGAAACGATGGCCTCCATCGCGGGATCCTGCATGATCAATCGGGTGGCACCCACGAACCCATCGCGAACCCTCTCATTGAGCAACACCATGCTCGTTTGTGCAACGAATGCGAGACGCATGTGTTCTACGAGTTGATCACCCGCCGCTCCGCGCGGTACGAAGGCCACTCCCGGCTTCGTGCAGAGCTGGCCAGCCGAGCCCAGCACCGACTCGGCGAGCAGTTTCCCAATAATGTCACCGCGAGACTTCGCTGCCTCAGGAAGCACGACAACAGGGTTCACCGAGGCCAGCTCACCGTAGAAGGGAATCGGATCGTCCCGCTCGGCGATCGTATCCATCAAGATCTTGCCCGCACCGAGTGAACCAGTGAACCCGACCGCTTTCACGTCGGGCTGTTTGACGAGTTGCCGACCAGCCTCTTGTCCGTAGACGATCCCGACGGTTCCTGGGTACTCGGCACCGAGACCGCGCTCCAGCACTTCGAATGAGTGTCTAGACGTGGCCGGGTGGGCACTATGGGCTTTCAGAACCACTGCATTGCCCGAGGCCAGGGCCGATGCGGTGTCGCCTCCTAGAACAGAGAAGGCGAAAGGGAAGTTGCTCGAGCCAAAGACCGCGACGACTCCAAGAGGAATCATCATCCTCCTGATGTCGGGGGCAGGCGGCTGCACTGAATCATCTGCATGATCGACCGCAAGCTCAAGGTGTGAGCCTTCCCTCACTGCACTCGCGAAGAGTCGAAACTGAGCGACACATCTCCCGACTTCTGATGTCAGTCTTGCCCGCGAAAGGCCGGTCTCACTCTCCGCGACGGCGACAAGGCTGTCGGTAGAAAGGCCAATCTCGCGAGCGATTCGCTCCAGCGCGTCGGCGCGTTGGTTGAGCCCAACGGTGGCCCATGACAATGCTGCCTCAGCTGCTCGTTCGCACGTGCGAGCGGTCTCCTCGACCGAGCTCGTTTGAATGCCAGTCGAGACCTTGAAGCCCGTCCTCGGGTCGACAGATTCAACGATAGATGCCACTTTTTCCTCAGTCTCGTTCACAGAGTGCGTCATGCGGGTTCGAGAAGACCGCGGGTGGACAGGTTGCGCATAAAGGCCCCGATGCCGTGTGTCCAGGGCTCGCTCGCTTCACTTGTTTGGAACGAGTTTCGAAGCGATCCCAAAGCTCCACATCCGATCGTGATGACGTCTCCGACCTTGTGTGTGAAGCCCATGCCCGGAACAGCTCGATCTACGATCGGGACAATGGGCGTCCCAGTGAAGAGTGCCAAGCCGTCCGGATAGCGATGGTGTGGGCCAATTGCCTGTGACACCAGAGACTCAAGGGGCCTACTGATGCTGGACAGACGGGCACTCTCCTCGAACCGAAACCCATCTTCACCAACAACTGTCATGGACAAGTCAACTTCGCGAAGATCCTCCATCGAGAAGTCCGAGTCCAGTAGCCGGATCCAAGGGCCCACTGCGGCCGCGGCGTTATTGTCTTTGGCTCGGGGAAGAAGAAGTGCGCTTCGGCTCTCCACGTCTCTGAGGTTCATATCGTTGCCGAGTGTGAAGCCGACCACATCACCGCGCGATGACACTGCCAGCACGACTTCAGGCTCAGAGTTGTTCCACCGGGAGAGGGCTGAGGCGCCGACTTCAGCACCGTATCCGACGGACGACAGTGGCGGCGCCTTGGAGAAGATCTCCGCGTCTGGGCCAATACCCACCTCGAGGTACGGTGACCAGAATCCCTGCGCCTTCAGTAGCTGCGCAATCTCCTCAGCGCGTGCGGAACCCGGCACGACCGAGCTGAGGTCTGGTCCGACAAGTGCAGTGATGGTCTCGCGGATCTCCGCAGCGGCGCCGATATCCCCCATGGCGCGTTCCTCGACGACGCGCTCCAGCAGTGACGCTATGAAGGTCACCCCCGAACCGGCGACCACCTGCAAGTCGAACGGGCTGAGCAACCACGGTTGAGAGACGTCACGCGACGCGTGCCAACTGTTGTCGATGAGCGCTTGTGTGCTCGCCAGCATGACCCCATCTAACTCGTTGACACGCGCTGACGGGCTCGGAAGATCCAGCAGGGCGCTCATCGTCGAGACGAAGTCCGTGATGTCGACTACATCCTCACGGGTGATGCGCACGACGCACGGGCCTCCCACCGCGGGGTTCCACACCCGCCCCACGTATGTTCCCTCCATGTGCGGGTCGTCCTTCGGCAACGTGCTTCTCCAACTGTCAGTCACTGTCAAGACCGCCTCTACGTTCGATGTGTGTGTCTGTTGGATGCGTGCGCTTGCTCACAGGACTCGGTACTTTTCCCACGCGGCACGCAGCGTTGATCCTCGGTTGATTTCGTCCAGAGCACGGTTCTCAGTGGATGCCTTGTCGAGCGCGAGAGCCATAACCGTCTCAGCGATCTCAGTCGGCACAACGACAACACCGTCGCGGTCCGCGACGATGAGATCCCCTGAGCAAACGGTCACACCGCCCACGTCGATTGGCTCATCGATGCTTGAGATGCGAAGACGTCCGAGACAGTCGGTGGGCACGGCTCCTTGGGCATAGACCGAGAAACTGAGCGGTTCAATCCGCTCGACATCACGGACGTAACCGTCGACTACGGCCCCGAGGCAACCCCGCGCCCATGCAGCTGCCGAGAACAGCTCGCCCCAGAAAGCATCGAGCGATCCTCCGGTGTCTGCGACAACGACATCGCCCCCCTCGAGGGAGTCGATGAAGTCAATCTCTCCGGTATACGGGTCATCTGGGATACTCTCCACACGAGCACTTCGTGCGGTGCGTGCACGACCGATCAGAACGCCCCGGCCCGCCACCTTACGGATCCCCGGCCTGAGGGTTTGGTGTCGATACCCAAGCTGATCACAGACATCAGAAACGACCGCAGCGAAGATTCGACTCTGGGCATCGCGAGTCGATGGGGTATCCCGAGCGCTCATCATGGGTAGAGCTCCGACCGGATCCCGCCGTCGATCAAGATGTCAGTGCCCGTAATGAAACCGGCTCCGTCGCTCACCAAGAAGAAGACCGTCTCCGCCACCTCTGCGGCGGTGCCGATCCTTCCCAGCGGATGCGCTGCACCCCACTTCTGCCTCAGTTCGTCAACGGAGTGGTCTGGAATCTGCTCGGCAGCAATCTGGACGAGTGGAGTGTCGATCGTGCCGGGAGAAATGCTGACGCAGCGAATACCGTCGCGCGCGTGGTCCACCGCCACCGACCGGGTGAGACCCATGACAGCGGCTTTGGAGGTCGAATACGCAGGCGTCGTTTTTTGACTCCCGTGTCCCAATACCGACGCAGTGTTGATGATCACGCCCCCTCCCGCCGCTCGAAGACGGGGAATGGCGTGCTTTGCCGACAAGAACTGACTCGTCAGATTCACGCGAAACGTCTCATCCCAGTCCTCGAGGCTCAGCTGATCCACCGTGCCGTAGCGCGCCACACCGACGTTATTGAAGACGGCCCCTAAGTCACCTTCGATCGAATCGACGACCCGGTACGCAGCGAGGATCTCGTCAGCCTGACCCACATCGCAATGCAAATAGCGCGCACCGATCTTCAAAGCGAGATCCTCTCCGACCTCGTCGAGAACGTCGGCAATCACCGTCGTCCAGCCAGCGGACCTGAACCTGGCCGCGGTCGCGCCTCCGATGCCACGAGCGCCGCCAAAGATGATGATCTTCTTCTCTGGGGCGTTCATGATCGCTTACCGAAGGGAGTGGGAGGGAGCCCCCGTGTACCGGTGACGCAGCTGAATACGGAGCCTGCAAGGGGTTGGGCTGCCAGTTCGTCTTCGCCCAACTCGTACGCCGCGGTCGTTATGTACAACGTGTCGTAGTTCGCTCCACCAAACGTGCAACTGGTCACCTGGGAGACGGGCAACTGAACGCGGGCGAAGAGAGTACCGTCTGGCGCGTAGGCCTTCACGTCTCCGGTGCCGAAATGGGCTACCCAGACGTTCCCTTCCGCATCAACGGTAAGCCCATCAGGCATCCCCGTTTCGGGGGCGCCCTGAGCGAACGCACGACGATTCGAGACTCTGCCGGACTTCACGTCGAAGTCGAGCATGTCGACCCTGTACGTGGCGGAATCTATGAAGTACATTAGCGACCCGTCGGGGCTCCAGCCCAGACCGTTCGAGATTGTAAGGTCTCCGATCATGAGATGAACGGTTGAGCCTTCAATGCGGTACAGGTTCGCCACCCCAGCCGCGAAATCAAAGGCCATCGTCCCCGCCCAGAGCCGGCCTGCAGGGTCAACTTTCGCATCGTTCATTCGGATCTCTGGGCGGTTGCTCTCGACGTCAAGGAACGGCTTAACGACGCCATCTTTGGACATGGTGTAGATGCCATCTCGAGCAGCGACAATCAGCCCCCCGTCATCCGACGGCACCGCGGCACCCACTTCTTGTCCCACCGAGTGACTGTCAAGCGTCGACGTCGACGGATTGAAGTGATAAACGATTCCTGGACTCACGTCGACGAAGTAGAGCGTTTCATCGCGTTCGTCCCACACCGGTCCTTCTCCAACATCGCACCTGAGTTGAACTGCGAGCTCTGCGCTGAGGTTCTTGATTGTCATGACCAACTCCTTACTTGTAATGCCGCCACGGTTTAAGGTGCGCCCAGGGACGCGCCTCCATCGACCACCAATGTCGCACCAGTGATCGAGCGCGCCGCGTCTGACATCAGAAAGGCTGTGGCGTCTGCAACGTCACTCGGTTCCTGCAATCGGCCAAGCGGCACGGCCTGTGCGATTCGAGCTGCGTACTCAGGGTTTCTTTCCGCCTCAGCGCGCGCGAGCCCGGCATTAACGATTCCAGGAGCCACGACGTTGACGCGAATCCCGGCCTTTGCCCACTCAAGGGCCATGGTCCGAGCTGCCATTTCAAGGGCAGCTTTGCTGGCCGAATAGGCGAGGATCCCTGGCCATGGTCGAGTTCCCACCCACGACCCGGTAAAGACGACAGAGCCTTCAGCCTTGGTTTCGATCCAGCGATTAGCGAGAAGTCTCGCGAATCTGATGTTGCCAACGAGATTCACATCCAAGTGTTGGACCAGTACGTCGTCAGAGACGTCGGTTGCGGCTTCGGGTACAACGATGCCCGCGTTGCCGACATATGCCGATATGTCGGGGAAGGAGTCGACGACAGACTCGCAAACGCTTGCGTTCCGCACATCACATTCGACGTAGTGGAAGCGCCCTGCGGGCAAGTTCTGCGCGTGTTCCGGGCGGGCACTGTCGTGAACATCCGCGCCAACAACGGACCAGCCGTGGTCCATTAGTGCACGCGCAATCGCCGCGCCAATGTCTCCATTCGTTCCCGTAACGAGTGCGGTTCGCCCGAGGCGGCTTTCGTTACTCACGGTGCACCTCCCTGGAGGGAGAGCAGGTCGACACTCTCCATGATCGAGTCCGACGACCACAAGGCCGGATCTACTGGCAGGAATGGGTGTTCGCGCAGTACGTCATGATCGAGTTCTAGGCCGAGTCCAGGTGCCGTTGAAACTTCGATGTATCCGTCAATTACCTGTGCGCCACCCCGCACAACCTGATGCCTCCAAGGCACATCCCACGGGGCGAGCATCTCCTGAATGAGGAAGTTCGGAATCACTGCATCAACAGTGAGTGAGGCTGCTGTCGCGATCTCTCCATTCGGGTTGTGGGGAGCGATCGACACGCCATATGTGTTGGCGAGTGCAGCGATGTTCAGAGTCTCGAGAATGCCACCCGCATGAACGACGTCAGGCTGGAGTACCTGCATGGCATCAACGTCGAGAAATGTTTTGACGTCTGCAGCTGAGTAGCACCTCTCGCCGCCTGCGATCGGAACCCTCGCGGTCTCGGCCACCTTGTGCATTGTCATCGGGTAACCCGGAGGCACAGGTTCCTCAAAAAAGAGACAGTCGAGCGGCTCAAGCCGTCGCGCGATCCTCTGGGCTGACTCCACGTTGAACCTCCCATGTCCCTCGATGAGCAGCTCGACACGCGGTCCCAGCGCGGTTCGTAGCGATTGAACGATCTCGATAGAGAGTTCAAGCTCGTCGCGAGTGATCGCTAGCCCCGCGCGTCCGAAAGGATCGAACTTGAGGGCGCGATAGCCCAGGTCTACAACGCTCGACGCGCGTTCCACCCACTCCTCTACCTCGGTGGCGCCGAAGTACCAGCCATTGGCATAGGTCATCATGCGACTTCGTAATCTGCCGCCGAGGAGTTGCCAGACCGGCACCTGAAGGTACTTCCCCAAGATGTCCCAACATGCAATCTCGATGCCGGCAAGTCCGCTACCGGAAACGAAGCCCCCGACCCAAAATGGATCCCGCATAAGCCTCTGGCGAAGACCATTAATGTCGAACGGGTCAGTGCCAATCACAGCGCGTTTCAGGTCGTTGATGTGACCTTCGACAGTGAGCTCACGACCTTCGACTGTCGCTTCGCCAAGGCCGATCAAGCCGGTGTCGGTCTCGACCTCGATGAAGACCCAGTTGCGCCACGCCGCATTGCAAATGTGTACTCGAATGTCTGCGATCTTCATTTGGTTTTTCCCTTGTCCACAGCGTTCTTTCTGTCTGCATTCGATGAGGTCTTGAACATGCGCGACTTCCGGAACCGGTCGAGACCCGCGGCCATGACGATGACCGCACCGATCGCGAAGTTCTGCATCGCAGGATCGACCTTGAGAAGCACCAGCCCAGTGGTGAGTACGCTGAGTAGCAGGGCCCCCAGCACCGTTCCCGCGATTGTTCCGATCGCTCCGAAGATGCTCGTTCCGCCGATGATTGCGGCTGCGATGACTTGCAGTTCGAACCCGGCACCCAGACTCGGAGTGCCTGATCCGAGTCTCGAGGCCATGAGTACACCGGCAAGGCCCGCAAGAGAACCCCCGATGACGTAAACACCAGTCGATATCTTTTTGGTAGCTAGTCCCATGCTGCGAGCCGCTGCCCCATTACCCCCGATGGCTCGGATGTTCCAGCCGAACGCGGTGTACTGGAGAACCACATGGAAGAGCGCGACGACCGCGACGGCGACGATGATGACGTTGGGGAGGCCGAGAACGCTCCCCTGGCCGATCGCAGTGAATTCTTCGGGTAGCGGCCCGATGGGCGCTCCGCCCGAGAGCGTGACAGCAAGTGCTCGAACCGCGAAGAGGGTCCCCAGAGTCACAATGATCGCGGAGATTTGCGCGTAGTTGACGAGCACTCCATTGACTGCACCCACCGTCGCACCGATCAGCACTCCCGTCATGATTGCTGTGATCGGGTGCGCGCCCGACGTGGCCATGTACGCTCCTCCAACCGAGGCAGCCATGTACACGGATCCAACGGAGAGATCCAGACCTCCGGAGATAAGTACGAGGGTTGCGCCGCACCCTGCGATGGCGATGAACACTGCGTTGCGGAGGATATTGATCCAGGTGTTCCCGTCGAAGAACTGCGAGTTCTGTGTCGCGCCGTAGAGGACGAAGATGACCACCACAAGCAGGAGAGCAATCTCTGGGCTGGAGATGAGCCATCGAACGGCCACAGAGCGTCGACTCTCTTCGCGCGGGGAGCGTTCTAGATCGTCTTGGGCTCTGCCGTTTTCGTGCTGCTTCTGTTTCACGATCACTTCCTGGTCTCGTCTGAACTCATGAGGTCTCGGTCGCCTTCGATCGCGCCAGTAATCAGGCCAACAATCTCTTCACGAGTGGTGTCCCGAGTGGTTCTCACCGCGTGGACTCGACCGAGTCGCATCACCTGGATGCGGTCGCAATGGCTAAATGCGAAGCTCAGGTCGTGCGTGACGACTACGACAGCGCGCCCCGCAGCCTTAAGTGAGTCAATGAGCTTCCCCGCGTTGGCGGTCTCTCGAACTCCGAGAGCTGCAGTTGGCTCGTCAAGAAGGATGATGGGGTTGTCCTCGCGAACCGCTCGCGCGATCGCCACACTCTGCCTTTTCCCGCCAGACAGCTCGCCGACTGGCACTCGGACTGACGGGACCGTGACGCCGTAGTCTGCGAGAGTTTGCGTCGCCAGCTGAATCATTCGACGACGGTCAGCGAATACGCCGAACTTACGAATCTGCCGACCAAGAAAGAGGTTGAATGCGACGTCAAGCGTCTCAACGAGCGCGAGGTCTTGGAAAACAGTAGAGATCCCGTGCCGGCGTGCATCGGCAGGATTACCCGATTGAATCGCTACACCATCGATGTACACGTGACCTTCGTCGGGGCGGTAAACGCCAGCGAGCACCTTCAGCAAGGTCGACTTTCCGGCCCCGTTGTCTCCGACGATCGCCAGCGTCTCTCCCCTATGCGCAACGAGATCGACGTGCTCAAGGGCGATGAGATGACCGAAGGATTTGCTTGCACGAACCAATTGCAGAGTTGGCGGTCGGCCCGTGCCCGGGTCGGCCGAAGCGGCCGACCCGGGCACGGTGTTGCGGACTTCCGCCATTACAGCGTCGGGATCGAATCGGGGCTGCAACCAGTCCAGGGCAGATCATCCACAGTGATCGGCTGGACCGGAACAGGCCAGTAGGTCTGCGAAGGCGCATCTCCACGAAGCTTCGCGATCATGAGTTCAGCCGCGAACGGACTCGCTTGGAAGTAGCACTGCGCGAGAGTGGTCGTGATCCATCCGTCTTCGATTGCCTGAAGTGTCGGATCCAGATCGTCAATGCCGAGAACGTAGACATCCCCAGGCGCCTTCCCTGCTTCCGCGAGAGCTTGAGGTGCGACTCCCGGTCCGGCGCCTTCGATCATCCACAACGCATCCACGTCGGGAAATGCAGCGAGGATTGACTGGATTCGCTCCGCCGCAATTGCGGGATCTGATTGGTTGTACTCCCAGGTCAGAACCTCCATGTCGGGGTAGGCCTCCGCGATTCGTGCCTCAAACCCATCAACTTGAGCAACCTGATTCGGTGTCTCTGCAGAAGTGCCAAGAATCGCGACGCGCGCGTCTGGTCCGACTGCTTCAGCGATGAGGTCTGCAGAGACGCGACCATACTCGTCGTTGTCTGTGCCGATGGTGAAGTCCGCTTGCTCATCGATGCAGCCAATCGAGATGACGACGATCCCGGCTTCCTGGGCAGCAAGTGTGGGCGCAGCAA
>CAYWZI010000070.1:0-11468 GCA_964462815.1 uncultured Microbacteriaceae bacterium | reverse complement strand
CTTCAACTCTTCGATCTCTTTTGGGACGTATTTCAGCTCGCAACACCTAGCCTGCAGGCAGATCCGTCCGATCTGGCGATGTACGAAGACCACAGGCTCATCTTCGAGGCAGTACTCAGAGGAGACGTAGGCGCGGCTTCCGCCGCGATCGTTTCGCACTATGGCGGGATTGAGGCCCGCCTCTTGCGTCTAGTCAACGGCACGGAGCGCGGGACGGGCTCCAACTGATTTCTTCACACTAGAGCGCCGCTAGGTTCCTCGACCGCAGCGCGAGAAAGAACACGGGACTACTTTATTGTGGTCCTTACATGTAGGATATCCTTCACCAACAAGGAAGATGGGAACACAGAATGGATCCGGCGGCAAGCGGTCGACAGGCGATGGTTTCGCCTGGACCGGCGGTTCTCTCAGTAAGTGACTTGACTGTTGAGTTTCGCGCGGACAGTGGTGATGTGCGGGTTGTCGACCGCGTGAGCTTTGATCTGTTGCCGGGCAACACACTCGGTGTAGTCGGCGAATCTGGTTCCGGAAAGAGCACAATGCTGCTCGCGGCCTTGGGGCTGCTGCCAGCTGATTCAGTCGCGCATGTCGGTGGTCGAGCACTTCTGGAGGGCCAAGACCTATTGGCCATGGACGCGTCTCAATTGCAGGCCGTGCGAGGTGCGGAAGTTGCAATGATCTTCCAAGACCCATTCTCTGCACTTAACCCAGTAGAAACGGTCGGGAAGCAGATTCAGGAGGCAGTGCTCGTCCATAACCCTGGGACGGGCAAGAGGCTTGCGAAAGCACGGGCAATAGAGCTTCTTGAGATGGTCGGAGTGCCTAGCCCGCAGACACGATACGGACAGTACCCTCACCAGTTTTCTGGCGGAATGTGTCAACGAGTTGTGATCGCAATGGCGCTGGCCAACGGGCCGAAGGTTCTCATCGCTGATGAACCGACCACTGCGTTGGACGTGAGCGTTCAAGCTCAGATCCTGGATCTCATCCGAAAGGCTGGTGATGAGACGGGGGCCGCAACGGTGGTCGTGACTCATGACCTTGGAGTGGTGGCCGAAGTAGCAGATCGCGTTGCGGTGATGTACGCGGGCCGGATAGTCGAAATTGCCGACGTTGACGACATTCTAGCCAGGCCGAAACACCCCTACACGGCCGCCCTCATCGCCTGCCAGCCGTCTGGAGATCGACGCCTCGAGCCAATACCGGGAGTACCACCGCGCCCTGGGCAGGCCGTGACGGGTTGCAGCTTTGCTGCTCGATGCGCGTTGCGTAACGGTCGCGAGATCTGCGTCACTGAAGTACCTGAGCTCAACGTTCACGGCATGCGAGCTAGTGCCTGTCACTTCCCCGATGAAGTCGGTCCCGCGAAGACTGAGGCCGACTTTGCGCCTCGAGCGATTCTCGCTGAGGAAGGTTACGACGTCGTCTCGCTCGTGGGCGTAGGCAAGGAGTTTCGAGTTCGCGGCAGTCGACTCCTTGTGCCGGATCGGATCAAGGCCGTCACAGATGTTTCACTGTCGGTTCAGCGGGGCGAGACGCTAGGTCTTGTCGGGGAGTCTGGCAGCGGGAAGTCCACACTCGCGAAACTTGTCATGAATCTCATCGAGCCGACAACCGGCGTAATCAAGGTGGATGGACAGGAACTTGCTGGGGCGAACCGCAGGGAGATGGGGGCGTTCCGTCGAAAAGTTCAGATGGTGTTTCAAGATCCATACGCGTCGCTCAATCCTCGACTAAGCGCTTGGGCGAACGTCGCAGAGCCGCTGAGAGTTCAGCGTCTGGCGTCGCGCGCAGACCGTCAGATCAGGTCTGTTGAGCTCCTTGAGCGTGTCGGGATAGGTGCAGAACTCGCAAACCGTTTTCCGGCCGAGCTTTCCGGGGGGCAACGACAGCGGGTGGCGATCGCACGCGCGCTTTCGGTGCAGCCGGAGATTTTGGTACTTGACGAGGCAGTCTCAGCGCTTGACGTGTCTGTTCAAGCTCAGGTTCTGAATCTCTTGAAGGAATTGCAGGAAGAGTACGAGCTCGCATATCTGTTCGTCAGCCACGACTTGTCCGTTGTGAGGCAAGTCTCAGACCGTGTTGCGGTCATGTACCTCGGGCGAATCGTTGAATTCGGCTCAACAGACCAAGTATTTGGCGAACCTGCACACCCGTACACCCAGTTCGTTCTCAGTTCCGCCCCGTCACTCGACCCCGCCAAGCGGGGAATGGCCCGTCAGCTTCCGGGCGAGATTCCGAATCCCGCCAATGTTCCAAGTGGTTGCGGATTTCGAACTCGATGCCCATTTGCTCACGACACTTGCGTTGCCGATCTGCCTTCGCTCAGAAGACCTGATCAAGTGTTTGACCAAGTTGTCGCATGCCACCTATACGCGGAGACGAGCAAGTGAAGGACACGACAATTCAGATGGCGACCGTCGAGGTCCAGCCCAGGAGAGCGAAGTCGAGCAAACTCACAAACAACGTACCTCTGCGGCGCTTCCTGCGACAGCGAAGCGCTGTCGCAGGCGCGATCGGCCTTGGACTGCTTGTTGTAGCTGCCTTGGCAGCCCAATTCATCGCGCCGTACGGGCCGACCATCACGTCAGCAGAAAACCTCGCCCCTCCTTCCCTGGATCATCTGTTCGGAACCGATGAACTAGGACGCGACATCTTCTCAAGGGTTATTTTCGGAGCTCAAGCGTCCCTAGCTGTCGTCTTTGGAGCGCCGGCCATCGCACTTTTGATCGGCGTTCCGTTGGGACTTGTAGGCGGCTACTTCGGAGGCGTAACCGACTCGGCGGTGATGCGACTTATCGATCTTCTGCTTGCAGTGCCGGGGATCTTGCTCGCGCTGCTACTAGTCGCAATTCTTGGCCCAGGTTGGTTCAATCTCATCCTGGCAATCGGTATCGGCTCAGTGCCGGAGTTCGCTCGCCTAACGCGTGCCGCGACGCTTGACATTCGAAAACTTGACTACGTCTCCGCGGCAAAGAGCATGGGGGCGTCCTCCGCTGACATTTTGTTGCGCACCGTCCTTCCGAACGCTGCTGGGGTCATCCTGGTCCAGGTGGTCATCACGGCCTCGACAGCGGTGATTGCCGAAGCTGGACTGAGCTTCCTAGGCCTTGGAACTCAACCTCCTACTCCCTCGTGGGGCGGAATGCTACAGGCCGCTAGGGGATACCTCTATTTCAGTCCCCTCTATGGTCTGGTGCCTGGCGTAGCGCTAGTGCTGACCGTCATGTGCCTCGAGAGAGTGGGGAAGGGACTGCAAGTCGCCTTTGGGACCGGATCATTGGTGCGCACGAAGGCGAGTAGCTAATGGCTGTCTACGTCGCGAACCGCTTGGTGCAATTTGCAGTAGTTCTGGCGATCGCATCGGTGGCAGTGTGGGGTCTCATTTACGCGATCCCTGGTGATCCTGCTGTCGCCCTTGTGGGCGGGGATGCGTCGGAAGCAGAACTTCAGGCGGTTCGAGCACGACTGGGCCTAGATCAGCCTCTCCTTCTCCAGTATGGGACGTGGCTCATGAACGTGCTACAAGGTGATTTAGGCACGTCCTATTACAGTGCAGACACCGTTGGATCTCTGTTAGTGAGAAGGATCCCTGCGACAGTTCAGCTGGCAGCCTTCTCGACCGTGATAACGCTCATTCTTGCCGTCCCGCTTGCCATTGTGTCCGCGCGCGCGCCGAGGTCCGTCTTTGGTCGCTTTGCGCAAGGGTATATGACTCTCGGGCTGGCAGTACCGTCTTTCTGGATGGGGATAATTCTGATTCTGGTCTTTTCGGTGTACCTTTCTTGGCTCCCCTCGGTCAGTAGCTTTGTTCCCTTTTTTGAAGACCCGATAGGTGCATTCAGAGCGACGATACTTCCAGCACTTGCCGTGAGTTTCTACACGTCAAGCGTGACCGCTCGGTTCTTGTCCACATCCTTGGAGGAAGCGTATCGCCGTGACTTTGTTCGAACGGCACGTGCAAAGGGAGTTCCGGAGTCACAGGTCTTTCGCCGACATGCACTTCGAAACGCGGCTTTACCCACCGTGACAATTGTGGGCCTTCAACTCGGAGCTTTTCTCGGCGGCACGATTGTCGTCGAAACGGTTTTCAATTATCCCGGACTCGGACGACTGCTGTATACAGCAATCGGCCAGCGAGACTACGCCGTTATTCAGGGTGGAGTCCTGTTCGTTGTCCTAGTTTTTCTGCTCTTGAGTCTCGTAGTCGATTTGGTCTACGCAAGGCTCGATCCACGTATACGACTGCAATAGCCACCCACAATAAGAAGGAGCAACAAATGCACATTCCACAATGGCGTCGACGTGCTGGTCTCACTGCGCTAGCAGTGGCCATGACTGCCACGCTGGTCGCGTGCGTCAGCGAATCCCCTGATGCACCATCCGAGAGTGTCCAAGGCGGCACGTTGACATTGGGGACGACCGACATCGTTCAGTTCGACCCGTATCGCACCAACAGCAGGCTGCATGGCTACACGTTCTACAACACGCTTGTCGAATACGATGACAACCTGAACGTCCGCCCGTCTCTCGCTTCGGAGTGGCAAATCTCCGACGACAGCTTGTCGGTTGACATCACCCTTGTTGAAGCAACCTTCCATTCAGGCGAACCAGTCACCGCGGAGGATGTTGTCGCAGGTGTCGATCGGGCCAAAGACCCAGAGTTGGGCGGGTCTCTGGTGAATCCCTCTTCCTTTATCTCGGGAGCCGAGGCCATCGACGATCGCACCGTTCGTGTGACGTTCAATTCGCCAGCTCCTATCGAACTGGTTCAAGACTGGATGTTCTCGTTCCCAGTTGTAGAGGCAGAGTTCAACAATCCCGAGTATCTCGAGACTGCAACCGCCGGATCGGGTCCATTCACACTCACCGAGTACTCGCCGGGTGAACAACTTGTGGTCGACCGCTTTGCCGAGTACTGGCAGGAGGGTCTCCCGCTTGTTGATCAGATCATTTTCCAACTCTTTGACGACAATGACAGCGTGGTGTCTGCTCTCGAGTCGGGCGTGATCGATGGAGCTCTCAATGTGCCCGTCCCGAATCAGCCGCGGCTTGAAGGTGCTGGATTCCAGACGGTCGCCGGTCCGGGCGTCATCGACATCGTTTTCCTCAACCCGAAGAGCGAAAGCTTTGGTGACGAGGACCTGAGGAAGGTGTTCCTGCACGTTATCGATCGCGAGCGCATCATTGACCAGGTGCTCTTCGGGATTGGTGAGCCTGTCTACACAACCTTGCTTCCGACATCGCCCGCGTTTGACGAATCCATCCTCGAAAACGAAGCTTCGTTCGATCTGGATCTGGCAAGAGATCTGCTTGACGACCTCCAGGGTTCGAAGTCCGGGACTTGTATTCTCGGAGCGGATCCGGGCAACGCTCAGATGGCACAGATCGTTCAGGCGGACCTTGCAGAAATCGGATTCGATCTGCAGCTAGAGTCCCTCGAGCAGGCCGCGTACATCGAGCGAGTGGTCGCCGGTGACTTCGAATGCGCGTTTGCAGCCCAGCCTTCAAACCTCTCAAGTCCGTCTCTGATGACTGTGGGAGGACCAATGCGGGTCACTGAGACCAACGTGCTCTGGGGTGCAGATGTTCCGGAGGACTACCGGTCTGGCATTGAACTGGCGTCCACGGCGCTGACTCCGAGCGAGCGAGAGAATGCTTTCGAAGCGCTCAACGCCGCTCTTCTCGAGAACGCGTGGGCTCTCGGTGTCACTTCGAGACCGTCATTCAACTCGTTCAACGCGTCGGTGCAGGACGTTCAGTTCTCACCTCGTGAGCGCGCAATGTTTGCATACGTCAACTTGAGCGAGCAGTGAGCCTGAGGCCGCAGTCGGGAGTGGGCAATGGAACTAGTTGTCTATAGCGTGCGACGTGAAGCCGCTGCGGTCAGGTCAATAGTTCTCGGGCTCCCAGACGGGGGAGATCTCCCCCCCTGGGAGCCCGGGAACCACATAGATGTCAGCATTCCTGGAGTCGGCCAAAGGTCGTACTCACTGTGCAGCGATCCAGAGAATCTGGCCCTCTACCGGATAGCGATTCTCTTGGAACCACTCTCTCGGGGTGGTTCGCAGTACATGCATCAGCTGGAGGTCGGCCAGAGGGTTGAGTGCTCACTGCCCAAGGGTGGGTTTCACTTTGCGCTCGAACGCCCGCGCTACGTCTTCGTAGCGGGAGGTATAGGTGTTACTGCAATCCTTCCAATGGTCCGCTCGGTTGCGAATGCCGGTTTACCACTTCGTGTCTATTACTTGGGTAGAACTCGTGAATCTCTGGCTTTCATTGAAGAGCTCAATACTTACGCCACGGACTTCGTTCTATGGCTCACAGAAGAACGGCGAAGCCGATTCCCCCTTCCACGAATGATTGCTCACGCATTGCCGGACTCAGGAATCTACTGTTGCGGACCAGAAGGATTGTCTTCAGATCTGCGAGAGTTGGCTTGGTCGCAGCCCGGTCTGAGCTTTTCGATGGAACGTTTCTCGCGTTCGGAGAAGGCCAAGACGCTCGAGAATGATTCAACTGACGTCGCGTTTGAGGTTGTTTGCAGGCGTTCATCGAAGCGGGTGATGGTGTCTCCTGGCCAATCGATTCTTAGTGCGCTAGAGGGATCGGGATTGCCCGTGGCGAGTTCTTGTCGAGAGGGCTTTTGTGGGACTTGCGAGCTCCGCGTGATTAGTGGGGTGCCTGATCACCGCGATGACATCCTGAGTCCTTCCGATAGAGCTAAAGGGGACCGAGTATTCGTTTGTGTCTCGAGGGCTCTATCGAGTGAAATTGTCCTTGATGTGTAGCGTCTGGAAGTGACACGGCCAACCCGCCCACTTGATGCAACTTCGAGCGTCCGGTCAGACTCTCGAACAAGAGCGCTTTCCGCAGGTGGAGGATGAAGCTTGTGTGCACCCGGATGAGGGTGCGGCCGCGAGGTCGACGTGTGAAACACCCTGAGTTTGAGCGCGCGTCCCCATTAGACTTAGGGCCCTTCGACACGATCGACACATTAGTCTTGGGAGGCTCTGCCGAACTCATTGCCGAGACCAATGCCAACGATGGCTTCAACTTTCCGCACACCCGCATCGTCGCTGGGAGAGAACACACTCCACAAGCGCCTGACGAACTCAGCGTGGTCATGACGCGAATCCTTGGTCATGGCCTGACCGATATCGACTCGATTAGTAACGCATACGCGAAGGAGTACGAGCAGATTCCTCAACTGTCGCGCTCATTCTGGGACTACGTTCCCGGGTGCACAGGAGGCGAGCCTGATCGAAATCGTGCCGGTGCTGGGAGCTTGTGAATGCCGCCGACACATGAGTAACGACGTCCTATCGGGAGACGCTCTCACGAGCGGGCACCGGCACGACGACGATGCAACAGTGGGGGATACTACATCGATACTCATCGTTCGTCGGGGACCCGGGTGCAATCTACAGATGTGCGTGCTTACGGGATGCCGCTTCGCTCACCGATCGCTCGGGACTTTCAGTGCCGGGCGGCGGGAAGTGCATCTCGACAACACACGAGCTCATCGGATCTGCGCGGGTGATTCCCATTTGTATTGCCCAGCGCCAGGCGACCGAAACCGCGGCGGGAAAAGCCGCGCTCGAAGGGCTAACCGTCAGGGAGACCAGGGTCGAGAAGATGCAAGACACTCTTGTGTCGGAGGGGGACGAGATTTGCAGGGACGAACTGAGTGTCGACCCAAGTACGCACCAGTACTAGCCACGGCTACTTGCCGGCGACCACATCGACGGTGACCCCGCTTAAGTGATGACAGCTAAGTGAAGGACCGACATTGACCGAGTGCATCCTGTGCGATTCGCCTGCCTCCGCGTCGGGCTTTGCGGTTGGCCGACACTGGAACCTAGGGATTCCGGATTACGACGCACCACTCTGGGGCTGGGTGACACTTTTCTCTACGCAACACAGAGAGTCTCTCGATCAGTTGTCCGCGGCCGAATCGGCAACACTGGGTCCGTTACTGCGTTCACTGATATCGGCTGTCCCCGCGGCTACCGGTGCGGAGCGTACCTACGACGCGAAATGGGCCGAGGAAACAAGGCACGTGCACTTTCATATTGTGCCTCGGATGCCCGGCCTGGCGAGGTCGAGGGGGGGGCATCGGTGTTTCGCCTCCTCGGTGATGACCTTCCGCATCCGCCGGTCGAAGAGCAGCAACATTTGGTCGGCTCGATCGCACGTTCGCTCGCTCACCGGTTCTGGCGCAGAGCCATGTCGCTAGGCACTCCAGCGGTACAACGTTCAGGAACTTCACCAGGTGGACGTTCTCGATGTCATCTTGGTCGACCCTTTCTGAGAATGTGACGGCACTTATGTCGAGCTCGACCGCCGTCCACCTGGCTGGTGTGCTGGCACGCATGAGCGCGACTGAAGCTTCGCGAAACTCCCGCGGACAGAGGCGGGGGCGCGGCATGACGATGAGCCTTCCTGATCAGACGGTCATTTAGCCACAGGTACTGCTACCTAATCCGTGGGGCAGGTCAAGTAGTCACCTAAACCTTTCTCGAACCCGACGTCGATGATGTCGCGCTGTGCGCAACGGCCCTCATCTCCGTGTAGACGGAGGCTCACACGTCGTGAGCCTCCACATCTACGTGGAGGAGTGCTTCGATGGCTCGCAGGCGGGGTTCTATTGTCGGTGACATGCAGTTGTCCTTCGATCTGTGGAGGCTCGAGGACTCAACGCCCGACGACGCAACGCCGGCGTCCGCGGGCGATGAGGAGAGGAATGTCGATGAGCGATCAGTTCAGTCCGGACCCCCAGCGGGTGCGGCGGGTGGAGATCGAACTGAACTGTCGGACGGTGTCGGCCAACGACCCGTATCTGAAGCGGCTGGGGCTGTTCACGAACGATCGGATGGTGGCCAACGAGATCGCGGCCGCGGAGCAGACAGCGGAAAGCTCCGAACTTGGGTACTGGACCACGAAAGCGGAGCGCAACTACTTTCTGACCGCCAGGCCGACCGCGTCGGAGGCGTTTCAGCTCCTGCACCCAAGGAGGTGGTGGCGACAACGCCAAGAATCCTTGTTCCAGGGACGGCTGTGTACAGCTGAGTGGAACTGATTGACCGATGGCCAAGCATCTCTTGCACAGCACGGATATCGCCGGTCGTTTCCAGACCGATCGTCGCAGCCCGGTGTCGAAGATTGTGAGTACTCCATTCGCCGCCAAGGCGTGCCTTAACCCATTTGTAGACCGTGGTCGGATGAACATGACCGCCGAAGCGCCCAGGGAAGTAGTCAGATTCGGCCCCCTGCTCTACCTGGAGCTCGTGGAGCAATGAGGCGGTGAGGTCATCGAGTGGCAGCACGCGCTCATCGCTGTTCTTCCCGACCACTCGTAGCTTTGCTCCCGACCGATTGCGGGGGTGTGCACTAGCTATCTCCTCCCGCCTTAGGCCGAGGGTCGCGCGCAACGCCAGCATCGCGCGCTCGGCGAGAGTGCCCGAGCTGAAGCCACTGAGCACGACAGCTTCAGGTACAGGTCGAGGTGTAGCCCGAGGGGCTCGCACGGGAGCAAGTGCAAGGGCGGGATTTCCGTCAATGAGCCCGAGTGTCTGAGCCCATGAGAAGAAGATCCTCGGAGAGGCGGAGACGCGCTTGCGGTACTCCGGCCTCCAAGCCGTTCGGGCTGGACTCAAGTAGGTGCAAGATCCTCTGCAGTGACTTCTGAGAGACGGCGAAACGTGGCTAGTGGGGCCACATCGCGCTCCCGCTGCAAGGTGGTTCCGCGTGAGTAACCCTGGTCGAGAAGATGGCGGCGGAAATCCTGCATCAAAGTCGTGCCGTCGGCGAGCGAGAAGTGGGTGAAGTCGGATTGCCAGCACTCGTTGGGCAGGTCGGCTTGGAAGCGAATGTAGGAGGACTTTGGTCGCTTCTCCGGTTCGAGAGTTACGAGGCCCTCGCGGCTGAGGATGCGCGCGATGGTGGCCCGGGAGACGGTGACGCCGTGGTGGTGCTGAAGGTGCCAAGCGATCGTCGCCGGGCCGTGATCCAGGCCTCGGGTTTGTAGGTTCGCCCGTAGGTTCACGATCACCTCGACTGTGGCAGCGGGGGTGGCGTTGGGAGAGGTTTTCGGTCGACGCGATCGCTGCTGAAGTCCGGCCTCGCCCTCTCGGCGCCAGCGGGCCATGATGCGGCTGACGCGGCTCGGAGACAGGCCGTAGGTGCGGGCTGCTTGGGCTTGAGTGAGGCCTTGGACGGTGATCGCGGTGACGATGAGGTGGGCTCGAGACACTCGTGAGCCTGCCGCAGAAGAGTGTTGCCTATGTCGTGAGACATCCGTTGCTTAAGTCATGAGACTCAACACTGCCCCCGCAACCACTGTCCTTACGAGGACACCGCGAAGGCCCGGCCAGCAGACCGGGCCTTCGTCGTTTCGCGTGGTGCTTCGCCGCGATCGTGGCCTCGCTCTAGATGGGAATGCGGGCCGTGACGGTCACGCGACCCGAGCCGGCGGGCTCAACCGGGTCGACGTGTTCGATGTCGTAGTAGACGCCGGTCGGAGGGTTCGCTTCGAGTTCTTCGTCAGAGAGCTCCCACGCGAATTTCCCCTCGAACGAGTCCAAGAAGTACGACGAGTCGCCCACCTTGGGGTAAGCGTTATCGCGCTCATCGAGCAGTTCGAGGCGGTAGGTCATGCAGACCGCGAATCGCTTCAGCAGCTCGGGGCCCGGGCCACCCTCGTCGCTGACGACCGTGACATCAAACTCGTATTTCGACATGCTCGCGAGAGTACCAAGGCACTCGCCTCGGCGCACCTGGCCAGTAGGGTGAGGCTCGTGTCGAGCATCCGCCCCCTGGTCCGTCGCCCCGCCCTCGTGTCGTCGGTTCTCGCACCGATCTTCTTCATCGGAGGCACGCTCGTTGCCGAGGTGCTCTGGCCCGAGTTCGATCCGGTTCGGCAGACCATCAGTGAGCTGGCGGCGGGGGATGCCCCCACGCGCATCTTCATGACCATCATGTTTGCCCTGACCGGCGTGTGCCACCTCGTCACGGCCATCTATGCCGTGGGCGTCGGGCGCCTCGGGCGCATCGCGCTGGGGCTTGCGGGCGTGGCAACCCTGGGGGTCGCTGCCTTCCCGTTGCCCACCGTGGCGACGACCTCTGACGAGCACCGACTGGCCGCCATCATCGGATTCGTGCTGCTCGCCATCTGGCCCGCCCTGGGCATGCGGTTTGGCCCGGGGTTTCCGTGGCTGATTCGCCCGGTCGGCGCCCTGCTCGGCACGGCGCTCATGGCCGCGGTGTGCTTCTGGTTCTTGGCCGTGTGGAGCTCACCCGAGACGGGCTACGTTGGCGTCGTCGAAAGAGCCGCGGCCAACCTCGAGTCGCTGTGGCCTGCGCTGGTTGTCGCGGCGCTGTACCTACGCCAGCGCCGCGACACAGCGTTAGGTGCTAGCTCGCGATCGCCGGAATGATCGCGCCCGAGAACACCTGCCACGCGAGGG
>CAYWZI010000069.1:0-11508 GCA_964462815.1 uncultured Microbacteriaceae bacterium | reverse complement strand
ACGATCCTCTACCAGGTGTGGTCGCTCATCTCGACGCTCGACAACGCCACCCAGCCCGGCTCGAGCATCCCGATCGAGTCGGTGCGCGACCAGGCCGACACACTCATGCTGCAGGTCATCGAGATGCTCGAAGGCGACGAAGAGGCCGAGATCGTCAGTGCTCTGCTGGGCCTGCGTCGCACGCTGGAAGACCAGAACGCGGGGGAGCGTCGCAATACCGATGTCGAGGCAGCCCAGGCTCGCGTCATCAACCTCGTCAACACATTCTTCCGCGAGAAGCTCGAAGGGGTGCCGACCATTCGCGAGTACATTCTCGCCATGCAGAAAGAGCTCGAGTGACCTCGACGCGGCCCGAGGTGCTCGTCGTGTTGCACGACGTCGACGACAACCTCAACGAACTCGCCGTGCCCCTCGCCGAGGCTGGCCTCCGCATCATCACGTGGGACGTCGAACGCGACCCCGAAGGCGCGCCGGCTCTGGATGCCCTCACCCGGTTCAGCGGAATCGTCTCGCTCGGCGCCTACGCCGGAGTGACCGACGAACCCCAGCACCCGTGGATGACCCACGAGAAGCGGCTCCTCGAAAAGGCTCTCGAACTCGAGCTGCCCGTGCTGGGATTGTGCTTCGGCTCGCAGTTGCTCGCCGCCGCCGCCGGAGCCGCCTACAAGCCGTCGCCCATTCCCGAGTTGGGGTGGACGAGCGTGCAGTTGACCGACGACGCCTCGACCGACCCCGTGCTCGGCGCCCTCGCGCGCACGAGCGACGGGGGAGAAGTCGATGTGTATCACTACCACTTCGACAGTCACGAGCTGCCGGAAGGCGCCGTGTTGCTCGCCGAGACCGACGGCATCGTCGAGGCATACCGCCTGGGCGACTCGGCCTGGGGTTTGCAGTTTCACCTTGAGGTGGGGCTTGCGACACAGCTTGCCTGGATCGCCGGCGGGCGTCGCGTGTATGAACGCGAGGGAGTCGACCCGGCTGAGCATGAGCAACGCAGCCACGAGAACTGGCGACTCTACCGCGAGCAGGCGCACGCGGTAGGGGCGGCCTTCGCCGAGCAGGTCGTCGCGTACGCACAGCGCGCGCATGTCGCTGGCTGAGAGCCTTCTGCAAGTTCCCAGAGAGCCCCTCGTAGCCTGTTGGTATGACCGACCTTGCTGGCGCATCCATTCTCGTTCTCGGCGCAACCGGCGGCCTCGGTCGCGAGTTCGCCCGTCAACTTGCAACGAGCGGCGCGCACCTCACGCTGACCGGGCGGTCGATGCTTGCTCTCGACGACCTTGACGTCGACGGCGCCGCCCTGCTTCCGGCCGACCTCGATGACCCGAACGCCGCGCGCACGCTCGTGACCGCCGCCCTCACGGCCCACGGTCGGCTTGACGGCGTCATCAACGCCGCCGGAGTCGTCGCGTTCGGCGCTCTCACTGACACCACCGACGAAACCCTCGACACGCTGTGGCGCATCAACGTGATGGCTCCGCTGCGCGTGCTGCGAGCCGCTGCGCCAGCACTCACCGACTCAGCGACCGCGGGCGGCTCGCCGTTCGTCGTCTCGCTCAGCGGCGTGGTGAGCGAGACTCCGACGGCCGGCATCGGCGCCTACAGCGCGGTCAAGGCTGCCGTGGCTGCGGCGCACCAGGTGGCGGCTCGCGAATTACGGCGCTCGGGCATCCGTGTCATCGATGCGCGCCCCGGCCACACCGAAACCGACCTCTCGCTGCACCCCGTGGCGGGGGAGCGCCCGGCGTTCCCGGTCGGCTACGTGCCGGCCGCGGTCGTCACGCGAATTCTGGATGCTGTGCGCAACGACGAGAAAGACCTCCCGTCGAGCGCGTTCCAGGGTCTGCCGTCCGCGTCGGACTGATCTGACGGGCGGAGCCGCTGACTAGGGCAAGCCGATATCGCCGGTCTGGCCAATCGGTCCGGTTGCCCCAATGTCGCCGGTCGCTCCGATCGGCCCGGTGGGCCCGGTGGGCCCGGTGGGGCCGGTCGAGCCGAAGTCACCGGTTGCTCCAATCGGCCCGGTGGGCCCGGTCGGCCCAGTAGGTCCGGGGGTGCTCCCAGAGCCGGCAGGTCCGGTGGCGCCGTCGACACCGTTGCGCCCGTTGGTACCATCACGGCCGTCAGCTCCATTGGCGCCGTCTTGGCCGTTCACTCCGTCCACGCCATCACGGCCATCCGCACCATCACGACCGTCGGCTCCGGCCGGGCCCGCGGGCCCCACAGGTCCGGGCAGCAGCAGGTTAACACCGGTGGTCAGCGCCGCGGTTGCAGCGGCCGTCCCCACAACGAGAAGAACATCGCGACGACTGGGCATGAACGACTCTCTCTTTCGGGTGGGGTCAGCCTATCCTGCGGCGGGGTGTGATGCGCTGCTGTCTGTGCCCGCGATGTCAGCGCGCAGAGCCAGGAGGTGATCCCGATGATCAGCAGGAACTCCCTCGAGCGCGAGCAGCCGCTCGACTTCGGTTGCCGCAAAGTCATGATGTCCCAGTCGCCAGCCCGCGTCGGCACGCTCGAACGCGGCCGCCCAGCGGTAGACCTCGGCGTCGACGAAGAGCGTGTCGGCGGGTTGCTCAAGCGCTGTCGCGGCGCTGGCAAACAACCAGGCGGCATGGTGCCGCCGCAACAGCCGGTGGCGGCGGGCGAGTCGGTAGAGCGGTTCTGCACGCTCGGGGCGAGCATCCCAGGCCGCGAGCAAAGCGTCGGTCGTGGTCGGCGATTCGAGAGCCTCTTCGAGCAGAGCGGCCTGATAGAGCGACCAGAAGACTTCTTCATCCCAGCCACCCATCGAAGCTCGGCGCCGATAGTGCTCGAGCGCCAGCTCGCGTTCGCCCGCGTCGCGATAGGTCTGCGCGAGGTAGAACACGGTGCGGGTCGACTCGGGAGCCTCGAGCAGGTCGAGGCCGAGCAACTCGAGATCACGCTCGAGCTTCACTTCGTGCGACGAACCGTCGCCGACATGCATGATGCGCAGCCCGTCGAACCACTCGGTCGTGTAAGGCTCAGTGCTCGAGAGGTGTTCGTGCGTGCGGCCCTCATAGTGCCACGGCCGGTCGCCGCGCACGAGGTACGGCATGCGATACGACACCCCGCCGTTGACGGGCACAAGCGCCGCATGGGCCGTGATCCTGGCTAATTGGTCAAGCAGATCGTCGTCGGTCTCAATCGTCATGTCGGCATCGAGCAGCAGTAGCCAATCGGCGCCCTCCGCGGCCCACGCGACCAGCTCTGAGCGATTGTGGCCGAAGTCGACCCACGCGCTCTCACGCAGTTCGCCCGGCACCTCGACAAGGGTTGACGCGATGATGTCCCCCGTGTCGTCGGTTGACCCGGTGTCGATGATGCGCCACGAGTCGATGACCGGTAGCGCCGAGGTCAGAGCGCGGTTGATGATCGCGGCTTCATTGCGCACGATCATCGCGAGTCGAACGTGGGGGCGGCTCACGCGCCTGCCGCCGCTCGGGCGCGCACGGGCGTTAATCGATCGAGCACGCCCTGCAGAGACAGGCGGGCGAGCCACGCATCGCGATCGCCGACCCCGAAGGAGACGAGCAGGTCATCATGGTCGCGCGCAGCACCCGCGACATACTCGACGCCGAGGCCGACCATCCTCAACCGTGGTGATGCTCGCTCAATGAGACTATCGGCCCCAATCGTCACGAACCGGTGCAGGTATGCGCGCTCCTTGCCGCGGTGGTGGACCTCATGCACGACGAACAGCCACTCGCCCCCGTCGAGCTCAACCCCGCCCGAGCTACCTCGTGTGCTGGGGCCGAGGCCGCTCGCTCCGCGGTCATCCATTACGGTCTCTCCGCTCTCTGGGTCGATCGTAATGATGCGCAACGGGTCCCACGAATACACCGCACGCACAGCTCCCGTGGTGGGCCACGGTGCCCAGTTCTTCTCGTGACGGTCAGGTCGCGGACTCGCCACGAGAACCTCGCGCATCTGGTCGACGCCGTCGCTGATCAACAGCGCGATGCGACACACGCCCGCGTCGTCCACATCGCGAATAGTGGCGAGCGCCGCTAGCCCCCCGTCGGTGCTAAACAGCCGCACATCTTCCCACCCGTGAATGGGAAAAGACGAGGGAGTGCGCTGGGTGGTGATCGTGAGCGGGCGTGGATTCATCACCTCGCCATCGACGAGATCGACAAGCACCGTCTGTGAGCGAATCGCGGTGTCGTCTATCTCATAGCGCCCAGCATCGAACAGACGATAGTTGGCGCTACGCACCGCGATTGTCATGGTGCCGGCGTGGCACACGATCGACGGATTGAATCGAGACCAGCCCGGCTGAACCGGCGGGGAGAGGGGTTGTAGCGATACAGAAGCCGCCCATTGCGCAAGCAGGGGGGGCACCGTCACCATGCGGGCCACTGTATCGCCGTCGCGCACGCCGCCGCTGCCACACCCTCGCCGGTAGGCTGGTGGCGACATGATCGATCTGGATTTCGCCGAGCGCATCGCCGCCGCCCGCAGCACCTTCGCCGATATTCGCGCGGTCATCGACGTCGACCGCCTCGAGTCTGAGATTCGCGAGCTCAGCGAGCAAGCCGGTGCCCCTGACCTCTGGGACGACACTGTTCACGCCCAGAAGGTCACGAGCGCTTTGAGCCACCGGCAGAGCGAGCTCAAGCGCATCACCGAGCTGCAGGCGAAGCTCGATGACCTCGACGTGCTCATTGATATGGCCCGCGAGGCCGACGACGCTGACGCCGCCGACGAAGCCGCTGCCGAGCTCGACGCGATCGAGAAGACGCTCTCCGAGCTCGAGGTGCAGACACTGCTCGACGGCGAGTACGACGCGCGCCCCGCGGTCGTCACGATTCGTGCGGGCGCTGGTGGCGTCGATGCCGCCGACTTCGCCGACATGCTCTTGCGCATGTACTTGCGGTGGGCCGAGCAGCACGACTACGCGACGACCGTCATGGACATCTCGTACGCCGAAGAGGCGGGCATCAAGAGCGCAACCTTCGAAGTGGATGCGCCCCACGCTTTTGGCACGTTGAGCGTCGAGGCGGGAACCCACCGGCTCGTCCGCATGTCACCCTTCGGCGCCGCGGGCAAGCGGCAGACGAGCTTCGCCGCGGTCGAAGTCATCCCGTTGCTCGAGGAGAGTGCGGCAATCGAGGTGCCGGAGTCGGACATCCGCGTCGATGTGTTTCGCTCATCGGGGCCCGGCGGACAGTCGGTCAACACGACCGACTCGGCCGTGCGCATCACACACTTACCCACGGGGCTCGTGGTGTCGATGCAAAACGAGAAGAGCCAGATCCAGAACCGCGCTGCCGCCATGCGCGTGCTGCAGTCGCGCCTGCTCATCATGCAGAAAGAGCAAGAAGCGGCGACCAAGAAAGAGCTTGCCGGAACCATCACCGCGAGTTGGGGCGATCAGATGCGCTCGTACGTGCTCGCGCCCTACCAAATGGTGAAAGACCTGCGCACCGAGTACGAGGTCAACAACCCCTCGGCCGTGTTCGACGGTGACCTCGACGGCTTCATTGCGGCGGGCATCAAGTGGCGCAAACAAAAGCCCGTCGACTGACGCACGGCGAGTAGCGGTTCAGTCTCGAAGTCCGAGGATCGCGACGGCGTCGAACGCCGGACCTCCCGCCGATTGCCCTGTGCCATCGATGTCGGCAGGCGCGTCGCAGAGCCGAACCCGATCGGCGGAGTCGCCGTCACCGAGCACGGACGACAGATCGAGCACCGAGCGTCCACTCAGCGCACCGGCAAACACCCAAGGCCCCGAACCGTCGGCGACCCAGACCTCGTACTCGAGACTGCCCACGCCAATGTGGGCGATCCCGAGATCGGGCCCCGGACCGTCGATGATCACCTCATCGAATCGAAGGTCGAACGGATGCTCGCACGAGGTGTCACCCTCGCCGATGCGCACGTTCCGCGTGTTCTGCGGCCCGAGTGCCTCAACGGGGTCGCCTTCGACGGCGTCACTCGCACCGATCACGTCAGTGGCCCAGGCCACGACGGGAAATGTCTGGTCGCGACCCGCTCGAGAAACCTCGAAAATCTCGTCTCGACTGATGTCGTCGACCGGCGGGGCGGCTGCGGCGTAGCCCTCGGCCAACTGGTCATCGCCCGTTACCGCGATGTCGAACACGCACGACGCGAGCTCGCCGGGCAGCAGTACACCTGCCTCTCGACAGATGACGAGCGCGAGGGCCGTCTCGCGAGCACCGAGAGCGTCAAGTGTGAGGCGCTCCTCAGGAAAACCTGGGTCGGTGAACGTCGCGCCCGACTCTCCCGCGCGGTACGGCAGAAGCGACTCGCGATCGTCGAGCCGCCACGCGTCGGCGAAAGCGAGCGTGATCTCCGCCGAATCGGGATCGATGACCCGGTCACCGATTCGCAGGTCGTTGCTCGGATCACCGTCGTTGTCGCCGAGCAGTCCGTTGGTCGTCCCCTCGACAGCGAGATAGCTGTTCAGCAGGCCCGCGGTGCGGCGCACCAGCAGACGGAAACCCGAGTCAGATGCGACCGTCACGCTGCCGTCGTCGACCTCGACTCGAGTGCCGCCTGTCTCGAGTGACGCGCCGGCGTCTTGGGCCTCGTCGTTCCAGCGGACCTCGATCGCCGACGGAGAGTCGGCGAGCCTCGCCTGCACCACACCGTCGGAGGTCCGCACGGCGATGGCGGTGAGCACCGACACCGATCGGGAGCCCGGATACGGTTCGTACCGCACGTGGACCTCTTCGGTTGCTGTCCGTGTGAGCAGGTACTCTCCGACCACCTGGAAGTCGTAGCGCACGCCGTCATGAGTCGTCTGATGCGGTTCGCCCCGGCTTCCCGCATCGTCGCCGTCGACACAGGTTCCGTCGGAGGTCGTGAGCTCGCATCCGAGAGAACTAGAGCCGGAATCCGCGTCTGCCGCTGCGCCGCCGTCCGAGTCATCGGAGCCGCCGAGCGATGCGAGAATTTCGGCGACGGCATCGCGAAGATCGTCGGTCGATCGGTTAAGGATGCGTGCATAGTCGGCGGCTTCCCCTTCGCCGTCGGCGACGATACCGCCAATAGCTCCCAGCACGTCCGATGCGGAATCCGGGAGAAGATCGCCGACGGCATCATTGAGCAGGGCTCCGAGCACGACGTCTGCACCGTAGCGCTCCAAGTCGGCGACGAGCTGATCGCCATCGCTGAGCCCGGGCTCGGCGGAAGGATCACGGAGCGTGGTCGGCACAGGGGAGGCGACTCCGATGGACGACGCCGCAAGAGACAGCGAACCGGCCGACCCGCCCAGAGCGCGCGCCTCGGGCCCGCAGGCCGCGACGATCGCCAGATCATCATCCCAGCCCGCTGCCCCACGACCCGAGCACTCGCCAGTGCGGGCGCTAGCCAGAAACGATTCGCCGATGTCAGAGGTCACGACGACTCGAACGACATCGCCTGTCGTGAGCACTTCAATGACATCGGCCGTCCCGTCATCGTCCACGTCGAACACCGTTCCATACCGGCCGACACCCGCCGACAGGAGTCCAAGCGTGAGCCCTGAGCGGTCGACGATGGGCAGCCCGTAGCCGTCATCGAGCTCGAGCATCGGCACATCGTCGACGGCGAAGTCCAGGCTTCCGGCCGACAGTACGTCGATGTCGACAGGACTTCGAGGCGTCAGGTCGACGACCTCGATCGCGCCACGCCACGTGAACTCAGCGACGAATGCTGCGTTCAGTTCTTCGGCCACGCGCACGGTATAGGTGAGTGCGCTGTCGCCGGCGTCGTCGCGGGCGGTCGTGCCAGCAGGCAGCGAGGTGAGCCAACGTTCGTCGATGGGCGAGCCCTCGTCTGAGGCTGCGACGCACCCCGCGAGGCCCACCATGAGCACTGCAGAGACAATCGCGAGAAGTCGCACCATTCGACCATTATGATCGCGAGATCGATTCCGGCGCACTGCCATCGACAGGGCCGCTGTCGGGTCGTAGAGTGCTCGCCATGGTGAGCATCAACATTGTCGAGATTCCCGCCCGCAACCTGGAACAGTCGATGGCGTTCTACGCACGCGTCTTCGAGGTCGAGCTCGAGATCTCTGAGATTGATGGCCAGCGCATGGTCTTCATGCCGAACGACGATCCTGCGGCCGCGGCACTCGCACTGACCGAGGGTGACGATTACCGGCCGAGCGGCGAGGGCATTCGGCTCTACATCACCGTCGATGACCTCGACGCTGCGCTTGCCCGGGCGGTCGATGCCGGTGCACAGATCGCCGCAGAGGTCGAGGCCGTTGAAGGCTGGGGGCGCTATGCCGCGTTCCGTGATCTCGAGGGCACGGTGATCGGGCTCACCGAGCCCGAAGCTGGCTAAGCGCACGCTGAGAACCACGCCCCGGTGGGTGTCGCTTCGCGACGCGCCGTCGCTGGCCGCTTACGCTGAGCGACGATGATCAGATTCGACGAAGTCACCAAGGTCTACCGCGGAACCGCGCGGCCGGCGCTCAACGGCGTCAGCCTCGAGATTCTCAGCGGCGAATTCGTCTTCCTTGTCGGAGCCTCGGGGTCGGGCAAGTCGACCTTCTTGCGCCTCGTGCTGAAAGAAGAAAAGCCGTCGACCGGGTCGATTCACGTGCTCGGGCAAGACCTTGGCCAGATCTCGAGCCGCAAAGTGCCCTACTTTCGACGCAACCTTGGGGTCGTCTTTCAAGACTTTCGCCTGCTGCCGAACAAAACGGTGTTCGACAACGTTGCATTCACGCTGCAGGTGATTGGCAAGAGCAAGGGCTTCATTCACGAAGCAGTGCCTGACGCCCTGCAGACGGTCGGTCTTGACGGCAAGGCACAGCGTTTTCCGCACGAGCTTTCGGGTGGCGAGCAACAGCGCGTCGCCATTGCCCGGGCGGTTGTCAACAAGCCCGCCATCATGCTCGCTGACGAGCCCACCGGAAATCTTGACCCGGAGACGAGTGCGGGCATCATGGCCCTGTTGGAACGCATCAACGCCAACGGCACGACAGTCATTATGGCCACCCATGACGCCGGCATCGTTGACCGCCTGCAGCGCCGCGTGATCGAGGTCATCGGTGGCCGGATCGTGCGTGACGAGCGTGGCGGTGGGTACAAGACGCAATCGCACCCCGTGGCAGCGCAGGGCTTTGGCATCGGGGCTGCATCATGAGGCTCGGGCTTGTCATGACCGAGGTTGGCCAGGGTCTGCGCCGCAATCTCAGCATGGTGATCGCCGTCGTGCTGGTGACGTTTATCTCGCTGACTTTCGTGGGCGGGGCCATTCTCCTGCAGATGCAAATCACCCAAATGAAGTCGTACTGGTTTGATCGCGCCCAGGTCGCGGTTTACCTCTGCACCGAGTTTTCGACAGTCGGTGGGTGTGATCAGCAGGCCGCGACCCCCGACCAAATCGCCACTGTTCAGGCGCAACTGGAATCACCCACACTCGCGCCCTTCATCGACACGTTCTTCTTCGAGACGCAAGAAGAGGCCTACGCCAACTTCCAAGAACAGTTCGCCGGCCAGGCCGTCGCCGAGCTCATCACGCCCGACCTCATGACGCCCGCGTTCTGGGTGAACTTGGTTGACCCCACACAGAGCGCCGTGTTGCAAGACTCGCTGCGTGGCCTCGCCGGAGTCGAGAGCGTGGTCGATCAACGCAGTCTGCTCGACCAGATTTTTGACATTCTCAACGCGGCGAGCTTCACCGCTGTCGGTATCGCGGCGCTCATGCTCGTGGCTGCGGCGCTCCTCATCGCGACGACGATCCGGCTCAGCGCGTTCTCGCGACGCCGCGAGATCGGGATCATGCGCTTGGTCGGCGCATCCAATCGCTTCATTCAGACACCCTTCATCATCGAAGGTGTCGCGGCAGCTCTTATCGGCTCGGTGCTCGCGGGGCTCGCCGTCGTGGGCATCGTGCACTTCTTCGTGCAGGGCTACCTTGCCGAGACGCTTCCGTTGACGTCGTTCGTGGGGCTGTCGGATGCTCTCCTCGTGGTACCGATTCTGCTCGGTGCGGGCGCTCTCCTTGCGGCGCTCTCGGCCAACGTCGCCATCACCCGCTACCTGCGCGTCTAGGCCGCACGACCCTGCCGGGTATGCTGGAGGGCTGCGCGCGGGGTGTGCGCAGCATCCACAGGCCGATCGCAGGAGGTGAACCGTGCCGAAGGAGACAGGCGAGAAAGTTGTCGCGACGAACCGCAAGGCGCGGCACGACTATGCGATCGAAGACACCTACGAGGCCGGTCTTGTTCTGAGCGGCACCGAGGTCAAGTCGTTGCGCATGGGTCGGGCGAGCCTTGTTGACGGCTACGGCTTCATCGATGGCGGTGAGGCGTGGCTCGATGCCGTGCACATTCCCGAGTACTCGCAGGGCACGTGGACCAACCATCCGCCCCGCCGCAAGCGCAAGATGTTGCTGCACAAGGCGCAGATCATCAAGATCAGCCAGAAGGTCAAAGAGGGTGGCTACACCCTCGTGCCGCTGCGCATCTACTTTCTCGACGGGCGCGCGAAGGTCGAACTCGCTGTCGCCAAGGGCAAGAAAGAGTACGACAAACGGCACGCCTTGCGTGAGCGGCAGGACAAGCGTGAGGCCGATCGCGCCATGCGCACGCGCAACCGCCTCGGCGACTAGCGCGCGACGAAGCGAGCATCGACCGCCACGTCGATGATGAGCGGCTGCGGTCGGAGTGAGAACCCGCCGGGGTTCCGCGCGTCCATTGACATGGCCATCGCTCTCTCCAACCGAGGTTGTGGTCCGACACCTCCGCTCGAACCGTCAAGCATGCCCGGGTCGGCGAGCGCGACCGCGTCGACACCTGCGCGACCGACCGCAGTGGCCAACACGTGGGCTTTGCTCACCGCATCGGCGACGGCGAGCGTGCGCGCATCGGCGTGTGCGCGGGCGAGGGAGGCGTCGGTGAGTGACCACTCGAAAGAGTCGATCGTGACGGCGGAGTCGGCCGCGAGCGCGTCGACGAGTTCGGCCGCAGAGTCCGCAGTCTCGAGCACGGCGCGGCCCGAGGCGCTCGCCTGATGGACGAGCGGAGCCTGCGTGCCATCATTGGTCCACGGTCGATGGGAGGTGACACTGAGCTGATCGATCGACCAGCTCACGATTGATCCGGCGCCGTGCCGAGAACCCATCAGCTCACGTGCCGCGGCCAGCGAGGCCGTCACGGCCTTGACGACTGGTTCCCGATCGGGCCCGTCGGCCGTCACCGTGAATCGCAGCGTCGCGCGCTCCGGGTCGAGTTCGGCACGGGCGGTGCCCTGCACGGTGAGGATGAGGTCGGTCATGATGGCTCCTGTCTTCACGGTCGGGGGTGACGTATACTGTAGGGCTACGCCTCGAACGGCGTCTGACAGGGTGGGGCCCGAAGCGGGGTCGCTCCCTCCCACAACTCCACAGTGCGTGACAGTGACCCGCTCGTCTTTCTGCCCGATACGTCGGTCAGACAGTGCGAGTGCTCGAGGGGATGATCGGTTTCGACATCGCCTGCGAAACAGTGAGAAGCGGGTCGAGGATGCAGGGTTGTCTCGT
>CAYWZI010000068.1:0-11572 GCA_964462815.1 uncultured Microbacteriaceae bacterium | reverse complement strand
TCACCGACACGATCGAGAAGCCGGTGCTCGAGGTGGCGTTCGAGCCTTCGAGGCCCGGGATTCCTTGCACGGAGGTTTCGATCGGCGTCGAGACGTCTTGCTCGACGATCTCGGGTGACGCACCGGGGTACTGCGTGATGACGATGACCTGCGGGAAAGCGACCGACGGAATGAGCTCTTGCTTGAGCGTCGTCAGTGCGATGCCGCCGAAGAGGCCCACGACGATCGTGACCAGAGCGATGAGGGCGCGGTTGCGCAGGCTGAACACCGAGAGAAGGTGCACGATGACTCCGGTCGTAACGGCGAGCGGTGGCTCGCATGGCTGTGGGGTGCGTGGTGACGCGGTAGTGAGCATCCCAGCGAACACTGAGTGTTTGCACAGCGAGCGTTGGACGCCGACCTCGAATCCGACCGATTGGTCAGGATGCCCGCATCACGCTACACGACAGCCGCACGCACTTCGTCGGCCGCCACGATCGGCTCGCGCGCCCCTGAACCCAGAGCAGAATGGGCACATGCCCCTTGCCCGCATCACCGTTCGCCGTTGGGGCCAGCTGTTGCTCGGGCTGTTCTTCTACGGCGTTGCCGTGGCGTTGTTGATTCGGGCCAACGTGGGGCTTGACCCGTGGACGGTCTTCGCCCAGGGGCTCGAGGTGCAGACCGGTTGGTCGATCGGCGTGATCGTCGTGCTCATCGGGGCCGTCGTGCTGCTGCTGTGGATTCCGATTCGCCAGAAGCCCGGCATCGGCACGGTGCTCAATGTGCTCATCATCGGGCCCGTGCTCGACCTGGCGATGCTCGTGGTTGAGACGCCCGATCAGCTCTGGGCCCAGTGGCTGATGTTTGCCGCCGGTCTCGCGCTGCTCGCGGTAGCGACGGGCCTGTACATCGGCGCCCGATTCGGCCCCGGCCCGCGCGACGGCCTCATGACAGGCGCGCATGCGCGCTTCGGCTGGAAGATCTGGAAGGTGCGCACGGTCATCGAAGTGACGGTACTGGGCGTCGGATGGTTGCTCGGCGGCACGGTCGGCTTCGGCACCGTTGCCTTCGCGCTCCTCATCGGGCCCATGGTGGGCGTGACTCTGCCGCTGCTCAAGGTTCCGGAACCGTCACGTCTGACGGCCCCGGAACAGGATCAGTCGAGCTCCGCGTCCGCGTAGACCCGCATCGCGTCGCGCACATACTCCGCGGCATCGACGCCGCCGTAGTGCTTCGCGAAGCGCGGGTCGGCGACGTACATGTCGCCGAGCCCTCGGTACGCATCCGCACTCGGCGGGGTGCCGCCCCAGCCTGCGCGCACCCAGGCGTAGTGCCGGGCCGCGAGGGCCTGCGCCGCCGGGTCTGCGGGGGGCGTGTGGGATGCGCGAGCATCCGCGAAGCCCACCCGAATCGCGGCGGCCTCGGCCATAAACGCGGCTTGACCGTCGGCGCCGAGCCCTCGCCACCAGCGGTCACTTGTCGCGTAGGTTTCGGCGCCCCAGCGTTGCTCGACCTCGTCCTTGTAGACGGTGTGGTCAAAACCATCGAGCATTTCCTCTGCCATCAGTTGTTCACCTCCCTTCAATTTGAGAATCGTCGTGGTCACACTCGCGAGCTGGCGATCGATGCGATCACGTTCGTGCTCGAGCCAGTTCAGCTGCGCCTCGAGCGCCGCGACATCGTCGGTCTGCCCGGCGAGCACCTCGGCAATCGCCGGTAGCCCGAGCCCCAGCTCGCGCAGCAGCAGAATGCGCTGCAGTCGCGTGAGCGCTGCCGCGTCGTAGTAGCGGTAACCATTGGCTCCGATGCTCGTCGGCGGCAGCAGCCCGAGGTCGTCGTAGTGCCGCAGGGTGCGGCTCGTGGTGCCCGACAACCGGGCGATCTGCTGAATGGACCACTGCATGCGTTTCACGGTAGAGGTTGACGCAACGTCAAGGTCAAGCGAGGTCTCGATTCTGGGCTTGCGCGCTCGTCACTCGCGATATATCGTGACTTTTAGAGAACGCGATATATCGCGTATGGATGCCCCGCCGGGGCGCGAGCAAGGAGCACCTCATGGCCCAGGAAACCTGGATCGTCACCGAACCCACCGTCATCGACCTCGAGCTCGTGCGTGCCCTCAAGGTCGGGCTCATCGGGGGGCAGGTCGACATCGTCGCCCACGACGAACCCGGCGCGCGGGTCGAGGTGCACTCGGTCACGGGCCGCGACCTCAAGGTCGCACTCGAGGGCGACACGCTCGTCGTCGATCACCCGCAGTTGAAGTGGGAGACATTCTTCGACAACTTCCGACTCTTCAGCGGCAAGGCCAAGGCCGACGTGAGCATTCTCGTGCCGCGCTCGGCGAAGGTCTCCGTGAGCGTCGTCTCGGCCGAAGGCCTCGTGAGCGGCGTGCACACCGACGTGTCGGTCAACACCGTGAACGGCGACATCGTGCTCGACGGGCTCGTCGGCTCGGTGAGCGTGCACGCCGTGAGCGCCGAAGTGTCGGTGCGCGCGCACGAGGGTGACCTCGACGTGCAAACCGTGTCGGGCGACGTCACCGTGTCGGGCACGATCACGCGACTCTCGTGCGATGGGGTCTCGGCCGATGTGGTCGCCGACTTGCGCGGCACGCCCGATCGCATCAAGAACAACTCTGTCGCAGGCGACCTCACGGTTCGGCTCGACGCGGGCGTGCCCGCGCAGTATTCGATTCAGACGATGACCGGAAAGCTGCAACTCGACGACGCTCAGATCAGCGGCGTGAAGGGGCAGTACACCGGGCGGTATGGGCAGCTCGCCGGCGCGTTCACCGAGGTGCGCGCGAGCTCGGTGTCGGGTGACGTGTCGGTGGTGCACACCGATCGCGGAGCATCCACGACCGAATCGGAGACGGCCGAGGCCACCTCATGAGCCCGGCAGTGTTCGGCCACGGGCACTTGCGGCTCTACTTGCTCTATGTGCTCGATGAGCGCCCCATGCACGGCTACGAGATCATCCAGGCGCTGAGCGATCGCTTCGGCGGCACCTATGTTCCGTCGGCGGGCACGATCTATCCGCGCCTCGCCAAGCTCGAAGCCGAGGGTCTCGTGACGAAAGAAACGGATGGCCGCAAGACGGTCTACGCGATCACCGAGGCCGGGCGCAGTGAGTTGAATGATCGGCGCGACGAGCTCGAGGGCATCGAAAGCGGCATCGGCGATTCAGTGCGGCGACTCGCTGACGAGGTGCGGTCATCCGTGACCGAGGCGATGACGACGCTGCGGGCCGAGCTCGCCGCGGCCGCGCGTGAGACACGCGATGACCGACGCGCCTTCGCCGACGACGCTCGGGATGCCGCGCGCGCGGCCGGCGCCGCTGCGAGCAGCGCGGCCAACGCCGCGAGCTCGATGGCCGGAGCCGCAGGGGCAGCCGTCGCCGACGCCGTACACGACGCGACGACCTCGATGCACTCGACGATCAGCGAGTCGCGCTCCAACGCCCGCGCTCAATTGCAGCGCGCCGAGGTGCTGCTCGCCGAGTTTCGACAAGACGTGCGCACCGACCTGCGCACGGCCGCGTCACGCGGCACGCTCGCCTCGTCAACGATCGACGAGCTCGAGTCGAGCCTGTCGCGACTGCGTGCTGACATCCAGACTCGACTGGGCTGAGGTTCCCTCTCTGCGTTCCTTCCCGATCTTCGGAAGGGAAGCCCCGCCCCCGAACCTGCCTCGGGCGCGTGGGGGCAGGAGCTCGAGCTCCTTCCACAACAACGGAACGGATGAATCCGCTTCACGCGTTCCGTCGTTGTGGAAGGTCGCCACAGTTCTGTGTCGAAATGCAGGCTCGTCGGCAAGGCCAGGTCGCCGCGGCCGGCAAACAGCTCATCGACGCTACGCGCGTGATAACGAGCCATCCCGGTGGGCGGCTCGAGCAACTCGAGTCAGTCGGCCCAGCGCAGCGGCAGGTAGAGGTCTTGCACGCGGTCGCTGATCGCGGTGTGATCGTTGCGGGTGAAGAGGCCGCACTGATCGACACTGCAGTCGACGTTCTCGTCGGACGCCGGCGGCACTTCGATGTAGGCGGTGAAGGTTCCGGCCTCGGCGTCATCGAATGAGCGCGCACCGAACAGGCGCCAGGCGAACGCGCCGTTGATCCAGTTCGAGGCCGCGTACTGCACGACACCCTCGTCGAATTCTTCGACCTCTTGCGAGCCCACGCCGCCAAGACAGGGCCCGGGCCGTGCGTCGAGCTCTGCGGGCACCTTGCAGATCGCGACATAGAGGCCGAGATCGGGGTTGAAGCCTTCGCCGCTGACGACGAGTCGATCGCCACCCGACACGGCCGAAAGGTCGGGCTCGGCCCCCTCGGCTGTCGCGACCGAAATCGAGCGCGTGCGATCGTCGTCACCCGTCGCCGTCACCGAGGTCGGAAACTCGCCATCGGGCACGCGCGCCTGCCCCGAGCTGCCCTGCGGCTGGTGCGTCACAATCGGCACCACGACGATGGCGATGATGACGAGCAGCGTCACCACGATGCCCGCAACGATCCACGGCCAGCGCCGACGACGGCGCGGCGAATCGATCGGAGTCTTGGTCACCCCATCAGTCTAAAGAGGGTGCCTGTGCGCGAGCACGAGCCGAACGTCCCCGAGTAGGCTCGCGCAGGTGACGACAGTGGCCAGTGCGCGACCGGGCGTGACCCCGCTCGAGCTCGTGGCCGTGTTCGTCGGTGGCCTCATCGGCACGACTCTGCGCGTGACGCTCGACCTCGCCGTCGTGCACGACCTCGACGAGTTTGCGCTCAGCACGCTGCTCGTCAACGTGGTCGGATCGTTCGTGCTCGGCGTGCTCGTTGCGGCCCTGTGGCCGCGCGTGCCGAGCTGGGTGCGGGTGGGGCTCGGCCCGGGCATCCTCGGATCATTCACAACGTTTTCGGCCCTCGCGATCTCGGTGGTTGCCTTGGCGCGCACGGGCGAAATCGCCCTCGCGGTGCTGTCGATCGTGCTGAGCATTGGGCTCGGGATGCTCGCCGCCTGGGCCGGCCTCACCCTCGGCGCCCGGCTCGCGCCGCGCGCGCTGCCCGGCACAGCGTCGCTCGAGTCGAGGGTGCCTCCCGTGTCGGAGGTCGACGAGTGACCCCCCTCGTGCTGCTGGCCGTCGCCGTGGGCGGAGCCCTCGGCGCCGTTGTGCGCCACCTCACGTCGGTGAGCCTTGCGGGCCGGGGTCGCGTGCCCCTCGGCGTGCTCGTGGTCAACGTGGTCGGGTCATTCGTGGCGGGCGTCGCCCTCGGTTCACCTCTCGACCCCACCGTGCAGCTGATCATCGTGAGTGGCCTGTGCGGGGGTCTCACGACCTTCAGCACTCTCGCCGTCGAGACGACTCAGCTCACGCTCGAGGGCAAGCACCGCGCGGCAGCCCTGAGCGTCGGGTACAACCTCGTGTGGGGAATCGCCGCGGCCCTCATCGGCCTTGCGCTGGGCCTCGCTGTGGGGCAAGGCTGAGCCCGTGAGTGAATCCCGACAACCCCTATTGAATAACGAGCTGGTCGTGCTGCGGGCACCCGCGCAAGCCTGGTCATCGCTCGACGGAACGATGGGCGGCGCGGCGATTCACGGCGTGTACGTGAGTGACGTACGCCTGGTCAGTGGCCTGCGAGTTCGCGTCGGAAATCACGATGCCGAGCACCTGTCGACCGGACTCCGCGGTGCCGACTCCGTGCGTATCGAGTCACTGTTGCGCCACCTCGACGACTACACCCCCGACCCCGAGGTGCGCCTCACGCTCGAGCGTGTTGTCGACTCGCGCGGCCTGCGTGACGACGTGATTGTGCGCAACCGGCACGAGTACGCCCTGACCGCGCCCCTCGTGATCGACCTCGACCTCGACGCCTCGACGATGGAGTCGGTCAAGCTCGGCCACGCTCCATCCGGCGGACGTGACGTGACCCTCGAGGATCATGTCGCGCGCTGGAGCGGCGAGAACGTCTCGGCCCGCGTGGGCTCAACCGATCTCGCGATCGAGCGCACCCCCACCGGAATCCGGCTCGTCACCGAGCTCACGGTGCCACCCCAGGGCTCGGCCAGCGTGTCGTGGCGGCTCGACGCCGACGACGCGATCGGCGCCGTCCGCGGCGACGACCGCCCCGCGCCGTGGAGCCGACCTGAGGTCGTCGCGGGCGACCAGCGGCTGGGTCGCTGGGTCGACCGAGCGCTCGATGACCTTGATGCGTTGCGCATGACGACGGCACAGCATCCCGAAGAGACGTTTCTGGCCGCGGGCGCGCCCTGGTTCTTCACGCTCTTCGGGCGTGACTCCTTGTGGTCGGCACGCATGCTCTTGCCGCTCGGCACCGAGCTCGCCGGTAGCACGCTGCGCACGCTCGCGGGTTTGCAGGGCACCCGGCACGCGCCCGAGTCGGCCGAAGAGCCGGGCAAGATCATGCACGAACTGCGTCGGCAGTCTCTCGTGATCGATGACGACATCACGCTGCCGCCGCTCTACTACGGCACCGTCGATGCGACGCCGTTGTTCATCTGTCTGCTGCACGATGCCTGGAAGTGGGGGCTGCCTGACGACGAGGTGCGTGCGCTGCTGCCGAGTCTCGACGCCGCGCTCGGCTGGATGCGCGACGACGGCGATGCCGACGGCGACGGCCTGCTCGAATACATCGACCGCAGCGGCCACGGCCTCTCGAACCAGGGCTGGAAAGACTCCGGCGACAGCGTGCAGTGGCGCGACGGCTCGCTCGCCCAGGGCCCGATCGCGCTGTGCGAAGTGCAGGCCTACGCCTATGAGGCCGCCATGGGCGGAGCCGCCTTGCTCGACGCCTTCGGGCGGCCCGGTGCGGACGAGTGGCGCGCGTGGGCTGCCCGACTTCGCGAGGCCTTCCACGCGACGTTCTGGATCACTGACCCCGAGCGCTGCGGCGACCTCGGGCCCTACCCGGCGATCGCGCTCGACGCGCAGAAGCAGCCCGTCGACACCGTCACGAGCAACCTCGGGCACTTGCTCGGCACGGGCCTGCTCACCGCCGAGCAGTCGGCGCTCGTCGCCGCCCGCCTCGGCTCGCCCGAGCTCGACTCGGGCTATGGCCTGCGAACGATGTCAACCGACTCAGCCGGCTACTGGCCGCTGAGCTACCACGGCGGCTCGGTCTGGACTCACGACACCGCGATCGCCGTGCTCGGCCTCGCGCGCGAGGGACACGACGCGGTTGCCTCGTCGCTGGCTCGCGGTCTGCTGCGCGCCGCCGAGAGCTTCGACTATCGCATGCCCGAGCTGCACTCTGGCGACTCGGCCGACGACGTTACGCGCCCCGTGCCGTACCCCGCCGCGTGTCGACCGCAAGCGTGGTCGGCCGCATCGGCGATCGCCGTGCTCTCGGCAGCGCTCGGACTGACTCCGGATGCTGCTGCCAGCACCATCGCCAGCTCACCGTTGCACGGGCTCGGCTCCGTCGCCGCGCGCGGCCTCCGAGTCGGAGACCACTCCGTCGACGTCGGCTTCTGACGCCGCGGGTGCAGCGGGACGCTCGGAGAGCGCGCGCCGCACCGGCGGCAGCAGCACGACCAGAGCGATGACGGCGAGCACGAGCAGCAGCACGCCGAGAACGACGGCCGTGATGATCACGAGCGTGACGAGGTCCACCGCTAGCGACCCATCTTGCTGAGCTGAGCGACGACCTGGCGGGCGATGTTGCGGCCCGCGCGGTTGGCGCCGATCGTCGAGGCGGCGGGACCATAGCCAGCAAAGAAGACGCGCGGGTCCCGTCCGGAACGGAAACTGTCGACCGAGACCCCGCCCGCCTTCTCGCGCAGCTTGAGCGGCGCGAGGTGGCGCAACTCGGGGCGAAAGCCAGTAGCCCAAATGATGGCGTCGGCGGGCTCGCGGGTTCCGTCGTCCCAGAGCACAGCATCCGTCTCAATCGCCGCAAACATAGGGCGGAAGTCGAGCACGCCGCGATCGATGGCCGCTTGGATGCGACGCGTGCGGGGCACGCCGGTTCCGGAGACGATGCTCGGCAGAGCTCGCCCGGCGCGCGCCGCGTCGTCTTGCGCGGCAACGGCCTGCTCGCGCGCCTCCAGGTTGAGGTCGACTTCGTCGAGAAACTCGGGGGGGCGGCGGGTGGCCCACGTGATGTTCGCGGCGTGAGGCTCGAGCTCGAGAATGAAGCCGATCGCGCTCGTGCCGGCGCCCACGACGATGACGTTCAGGCCTGCAAACTCTTCGGCCGAGACGTAGTCGCTCGTGTGCACCTGGCGGCCGAGAAAGGTGTCGCGGCCGGGGTACCACGGCACGAACGGTGAGCCCCAGGTGCCCGTCGCGTTGACGATGGTCGAGGCGCCCAACTCGAGTTCGCCGTTCTCGGTCGTCAAGCGCACGAGCAAGTCACGACCGAGGTCACTGACCTGAGTCACGGAGGCGGGGCGCACCACTTGCAGGCCGAAGTGCTCTTCGTAGCGTTGGTAGTAGTCGGCGACAACCTCGCGCGCGGGCGCATGGTGGTCGGCGGTCGTGAAGCTCAGGCCCAATTCGTCCATGCCCGGTAGGTCGTTGACCCGGTGGGCAGAACCGAGCCGCAGAGCCTCCCAGCGAAACTGCCAGGCGCCGCCGGTGCTGGGCCCCCGATCAAGGAGAACGAACTCTTGCCCGGGCTCGAGACCGAGCCGACGCAGGTAAAAACCCACTGAGAGGCCCGCCTGACCCGCGCCAATGACGACGCAACTGGTCGTCAAGTCGGGGTCTGCCACGCGGCCAAGGTTACCTGTTCGAACCGCCCTACTGATGGCGGGGTGAAGGTTGGCACGACGGACGTGCGTGCTAAACTTCGCGACAGATTTTAACCATCCCTATTCGGCATTCTGGGCTTGTTCCCGGTCTCACCCGACAACACATTGTGAGGGGGTCACGCATGGGGCGCGGCCGACAGAAGGCAAAGCACACCAAGGTGGCGCGGGAACTCAAGTACTACACCCCCGACACCAACCTCACGGCGCTCGAACGCGAACTCGCGGCGGCAGCACACGAGAACGAATACGAAGACAAGTGGGCACACCTTGTCGACGACGACGATGACGAACTCGACGACGAGGCTGACGGCAACGAGCGCCCGGCGGCTCAGACCGCGTAGTTGTCGCTGCCGATAGCAGTGCGCGCAGTCAGCTCGACGAGACGTGTGCGCTGAGTCCTGCACAGCCTCGTTCTTCTCGAAACCCTCCCCAATGCGGCCCCGGGCGCTTTCTCTGGCGGCGGAGAAGGCATTGTTCTACCATGAAGCACATGGCAGAAGTAGGCATCCGAGCGCTGAAGCAGAACGCATCCGCAGTTGTCGCCGATGTCGTCGCTGGCGATACGGTCACGATCACCGATCGCGGGCGCCCCGTCGCGCAGCTCACCCCGATCACCAAATCCCCCCTACAGAGGATGCTCGCCAACGGCACGGCACGCCCCGCCAGTCGCGACCTGGCAGCGCTGCCCCCGCCACCCGAGGGGCCGCCCCTGACACCCGTGCTCGCTGAGATGCGCGACGCCGAACGGTACTAAACCGTGGCGCTGTACTTCGACACCTCAGCGCTTCTCAAACTCATCGTCGCAGAACCTGAGACGGATGCCCTGCGCGACGCTGTGCGCTCGTCGACGAGCGAGCGCGTCGCGAGCGACCTGACGCGAACCGAGCTTGTTCGTGCCGTTCGACACGGCGCTCCTGACCAGGTGACCGTGGCGCGCGAGGTGCTCGAGTCACTCACGCTCATACCCATCACGACCGAGACTTTCGAGTCGGCTGCTCGCCTCGACCCGAGCATCCTGCGAGCTCTCGATGCCCTTCACCTCGCCGCGGCGCTCACCCTCGGTGACGAACTCGAGGCCGTCGTCACCTACGACCATCGCCTCGCCGACGCATGCCGTGTCCACGGCGTCGCGGTATTCGCTCCCCGCTAAATCGTCTCGTCAGCGTCAACCCGGGATGAAGAGCAGAACGATGCCCGCGGCGAGCAAGCCCACCCCGAGCGCGCCAAACGCAATCCCGTAGAAGGTTCCGGCACGGCGGAAGACCTTGTCGGTCGTGATTCGCACGAACCACGTCCAACCGAGCTTCTCAAACTGCTCGCGCCGTCGTCGCGCAAAGACATCACGGGTTGTCCACGCATACGCAGCGACGAACGCAAACATCGCACCAGTCACAAGAAACACCTCTGCGACGGACAGCTGCGACTCCCTCATGGCGTCGGGTGCCACATCGTGTGCGCCTCCATGAGTCGCATAGTCGCTTAACCTGCGTACGTGCCGACGAGCTTCACGGCGCCGCCGTTGACGCCCTTGGCGCCCTGCTCGAAGCCGGCCAGGTCATGGGGGGTCGTCGAGACGCGGCCGGCGACCCACGCGGGAACGCCACGAGTCTCGAGCGAGCGGATGACCGAGCTCGCGCTGTCGTGGGCGACCACGGCGAGCATCCCGATACCAAGATTCCAGGTGCCCTCGGTCGATTCGAGGGTGTCACCCGCGAGATCACTCAACACGCGGAAGACCGCGGGCGGGCTCCACGAGCCGCGGTCGAGCTCGAGCCAGCTGCCGACCGGGAGCACACGCGCGAGGTTGGCCGCGATGCCGCCGCCCGTCACGTGGCTCAGCGCGTGCACGGCGCCGGGCAGTTCGGCGAGCACGTCGAGAAGCGGCGCGGTGTAGAGCGCCGTCGGGGTCAGCAGGGTCTGGCCGACAACGCCGCCGAACTCGGGCAGTTCATCGTGGTAGCCGATCTTCTTCTCGGCCAGAATGTGCCGCACGAGCGAGAAGCCGTTGCTGTGCAGGCCGCTCGAGGCCATCGCCACCACGACATCGCCATTGTGCACGCGCTCGGGGCCGAGCAGGTCATCGGCTTCGACAACGCCAACCGCGGCGCCGGCGACGTCGTAATCGTCCGGGCCGAGCAAGCCAGGATGCTCTGCCGTTTCGCCGCCGACAAGCGCCGTACCCGTGGCAGCGCAGGCGTTGGCGATGCCCCGCACGATGTCGGCGATGCGCTGCGGGTGCACCGTGCCGCACGCGATGTAGTCGGTCATGAAGAGGGGCTTCGCGCCCACGACGACGATGTCGTCGACAACCATCGCGACGAGGTCTTGACCAATGGTGTCGTGGATATCGAGGGCCTGCGCGATCGCCACTTTCGTGCCGACGCCGTCAGTGCTCGTCGCCAACAGTGGGCGTCGATAGTCGCGCAACGCGGAGGCATCCCACAGCCCGGCGAACCCGCCGACACCGCCGAGAACCTCGGCCCCGTGGGTCGCTGCGACCGAGGCCTTCATGAGCTCGACCGCTCGGTCGCCCGCCGCGGTGTCAACACCGGCTGCGGCGTAGGAGTTCACCATTCGTTCATCCGTTCCGCGGTCTGCCAGACTGGGGTCTCGTCACCGTCAACCTTACGGTCTGGAGCCATTGGCGCATGTGCGGCATCGTCGGCATAGTCTCGTCGAGTCCCGTCAACCAACAGGTGTACGACGCGCTGGCTCTCTTGCAGCACCGCGGGCAAGATTCCACAGGCATCGCCACCGCTGAGGGGCGCGTTCTGCACATGGCGAAGGCCAAGGGGCAGGTGCGCGAGGCCTATCGCACGCGCGACATGCGCAGCCTGCTGG
>CAYWZI010000067.1:0-11604 GCA_964462815.1 uncultured Microbacteriaceae bacterium | reverse complement strand
CCAAGGCTATCGCCATGAGTGAGGGCCGTAAGGCTGGGGGGTATGGCAAATGAAGGCCGGCCTCTATGCCAACATCCATAAAAAGAGGGAACGCATAGCCGAGGGCTCGGGCGAGAAGATGCGCAAGCCTGGCTCTAAGGGTGCGCCAACGGCAGATGCATTCAAGAAGGCAGCTAAAACTGCCATGAAAGCCAAGAAGTGATTGGCTGGCTCGCCGTGGTGGCCTTCTGCGTCCCAGGCGAGTGCAACTTCTTTGCCGACACCCGCACGCCTTATCCATCCCTCGAGGCCTGCGAAGAGCGGGTCAACGAGGTGATTGATGAGCTCGAGGAGCTTGGCATCCCAGTGACCATCCCCGGCTGCATCCCCATTCGGTTTACACAGACATGAGCCTGACAGTAGAACGCGAATCATTGACCACGGCCAGCCGGTTGGTGACCCCAACCTACATGGCCGACAGCGGTGACCAGATCATTGGTAGCGCACAGGACCCGGTGCCACAGATCAGCTACGGGGTTCAGAAGTTGCGAGATGGCAAGGTCTATGGTGTCGGGGTGGTGTATGACTTTGCCAGCCCGCTGGCAGATGGTGCCTCGATAGATATCGGAATTGCCTGGAGTGCTGGGGTAACGCCAGTAGTGTCATTCTTTGGATTGTGCGCAGGCGATGCCGTGGGCTTCCTGTATGAGTCTGCCAGCCTAAGCGGAGGCACAGCGGCCACAGCAATCAAGCTTAATCGCAATTCTGCTATAGCCAGCCAGTCGGCCATCACCATTGCGCCCACCGTGTCGAATGTTGGCACGCTTGTGCTTAAGCAAATTCTGATTGGTGGGTCTGGCAAGAAGGCCGGTGGTGGAGAGGTTGGCTCAAGCAACCTGATTCTCAAGCCACTGACCTCTTATCTGATTCGCCTGACCAACGTAAACGGCACCGCTCATGCGGCCGAGCTGATTGTGGAGTGGGCCGAATGAAGAAAGAACACCAGAATCCAAAGGGTGGCCTGACTGAGGCCGGCCGTAAGTTCTTCAAGCGCACCGAGGGGTCCAACCTAAAGGAGCCGGTCAAGATTGGCACCAACCCCAGGCGGGTGTCGTTTGCTGCTCGCTTTGGTGGGATGGATGGCCCGCTGGTAGATGAGAAGGGTAGGCCCACCAGGCTGAAGCTGGCGCTCAAGGCCTGGGGGTTTGGAAGCAAAGAGGCCGCCCGCAACTTTGCTGCAAGACACAAAAAGGACTGATGACATGATGCGATTGAACCCTGAGCAAGTGCTCAAGCGCCACGACATGGCGCTGCGCAAGAAGGATGACTTCCGAGACCTCTACGAGGATGCCTACGAATTTGCCCTGCCGCAGCGTAACCTCTATGACGGTTACTACGAGGGCAAGGTAGGTGGCTCCAAGAAGATGGCCAGGGTGTTTGACTCGACTGCCATCAACTCCACACAGCGTTTTGCCAACCGTTTGCAGTCTGGAATCTTCCCGCCACAGCGCAAATGGGCACGTCTCGAGCCAGGCCCCAACATTCCAGATGACCGTAAGGCAGAGGCCCAGGAGGCCCTGGACGTTTATTCGGAGAAATTTTTTGCCACATTAAAGCAGTCAAACTTTGACATTGCCATGGGCGAGTTTCTGCTCGACCTGGCTGTAGGCACGGCCGTGATGATGGTGCAGCCTGGTGATGACACCAGCCCAATTAACTTTGTGCCAGTGCCGCAGTTCCTGGTGGCCTTTGAAGAGGGTGCCAATGGCCAGGTAGACAATGTGTATAGAAGGATGCGCATGAAGGCTGAGGCGATTACACGCCAGTGGCCAGATGCCAAGATTGAGCCAGGCTCGCAGCTGGCCCGCCTGATTGACGAGAAACCCACCGAGGACGTGGACCTGGTTGAGGCTACGGTCTTTGATGCCAAGCGGGGAGATTACTGCTACCACGTCATCTACAAAGAGGGTAAGCAAGAGCTGGTCTACCGGCGCATGAAGGTCTCGCCCTGGGTGGTAAGTCGGTACATGAAGGTGGCCGGTGAGATATATGGCCGTGGCCCGCTGATCACTGCCCTGCCCGATATTAAAACCCTTAATAAAACACTAGAGCTCTTGTTAAAGAATGCTTCACTAGCCATTGCCGGTGTGTATACAGCCGCAGACGATGGCGTGCTGAACCCTGCCACCGTGCGCATTCTGCCTGGTGCCATCATCCCCGTGGCCAGGAACGGTGGACCCCAGGGCCCAAGCCTGAGCGCCCTGCCCAAGTCTGCTGACTTCAACGTGAGCCAGATTGTGATCAACGACCTGCGGGCCAATATCAAGCGCATTCTGCTCGATGAGAGCCTGCCGCCCGATAACATGAGCGCCCGGTCTGCTACCGAGGTGGTCGAGCGCATGAAGGAGCTCTCGCAGAACCTGGGTTCAGCCTTTGGCCGCCTGATCAACGAGACCATGATTCCGCTGGTGGAGAAGATTCTGCTGGTGATGGACGAGCGTGGCCTGATCGACCTGCCCCTGCGTGTTAATGGCCTCGAGGTCAAGGTGTCTGCCGTGGCCCCGCTGGCCATGGCGCAGAACATGGAGGAGATCAATAACATTCTCCAGTTCTCCCAGATTGCCCAGGCTGCTGGCCCAGAGGGTGCGATGGCCATCAAGGTGGGCGATATGCTCGACCTGATTGCTGAGAAGCTCGGGGTGCCCCAAAAGATCAGGCGCAGCCCAGAGGAGCGGATGATGCAGATGCAGCAGATGATGCAGGCGGCCGAGCAAAACCCTGAGATTGCTGCACAGGTTGTGCAGGGGGCTGTTTAATGCCGGGCTGGGATGAGCTTGAAGACCCAGTGCCGTCAGATGCCAGGGATGTACAACAGGGCCGTGATGACCTCAATAAGCTGGTCTTGAGGGTCTTTACCTCCGAGGATGGTGCCAAGCTGCTGGAGTGGCTTGAACAAACCTATGTGGATGTACCCGTTGCCGTGCCGGGTGCTGACTCATCTTACGCATACTATGCCGATGGGCAGAGGTTCGTAATACGAGACATCAAAGCACGGATATCTATTGCAAGGAAACTTTAATGGAAACGCAAGAGAACCAACCCAGCAGCGATGCTGGCCTATTGGACTCGGTCACCATTGCCGATGAAGATCAGGGTCAGCAGAACCCAGTCGCCACCGATATTGAGCACAAGGTGGCACCCGAGGAGGATGGACCGCTAGAGCGCCCCGACTGGTGGCCAGAGAACTTTTGGAAGAAAGACAACTCTGAGCCTGATCTCGAGGGCATTGCCAAGAGCTGGATGGACCTGCGCAAGCAGATTAGCCAGGGCAAGCACAAGCCCCCAGAAGATGGCAAATACGACACGGCAGTGTTCGGAGATATCCCAGAGGATGACCCGGTGCGCAGCCACGTCCTGGGCTGGGCCAAGGAGTACGGCATCAGTCAGGCTGCATTCGACAAGCTTGTGGGTGACGTGGTCTCAATGGGTGGTGACCAGCAGATGCAGATGCAGCGCACCGTACAGGAGGAGCGTGCAGCCCTTGGGCCAAATGCTGATGCCATTATCAATGGCATGACCGACTGGGCCCGTGGCCTGGTGCGCAAGGGAATCTGGGGCAAGGATGACTTTGAGGAGTTCAAGGTTATGGGTGGCACGGCCAAGGGCATCTTGGCGCTGTCCAAGCTGCGGGAGACTTACGAGGGCACCCGCATTCCCAAGGACTCTGTGCCCATTGAGGGCGCACCCAGCAAGGATGAGCTCTATGCTATGGTGGGTGACCCCAAGTATCAGAGCGACCCAGCTTACCGGGCCAAGGTAGAGAAGCTCTTTATGCAGAACTTCGGTTAGTATTTAATTGCTTTCATTCTCTCCTCCCTCTGCTGAAGAGGTTGACCCCGGCCCAGCGCCGGGGTTTTTTTATGCCTCTTGCATTCCTCAGATAAAACCCTTAGAAAACAGGTAGGGCTAATCAGATATCTGACCCCTGCCGCTGCGGATGCAGACGAGTGGTACCCGTAAGGTGCAAGCTAGGCCCAGATCACCGGCTAACCGATGCGACAACCAACCTTTTTTAATTTTTCAAGGAGACTGTGATGTCTACGCTTTCACCAGCTTTTATCACGCTCTTCGATGCCGAGGTTAAGCAGGCCTACCAGGCGAAAGCCCAGTTGGTCGGTGCGGTTCGTCAGCGTCGTGGAGTCGAAGGTTCTACCGTTAAATTCCCCAAAGTCGGCAAGGGTGTCGCCACCGTGCGTGTTCCCCAGTCTGACGTTACCCCTCTGAACGTTGCTTTCAGCCAGGTCACTGCGACCCTTCAGGACTGGAATGCCGCTGAGTACAGCGACATCTTCAACCAGGCCAAGGTTAACTTTGACGAGCGCCAGGAGCTGGTTCAGGTGGTTGCCAACGCTATCGGCCGTCGCCAAGACCAGATCATCCTTGATGCCCTGGCTGCTTCTTCGACCTCTAACGTGGTGACCGAGGACGAGGGTGGTACTGACACTGGCCTGAACGTGGCCAAGCTTCGTGCTGCCAAGCGCCTTCTGGACAAGAACAACGTCCCGATGGACAACCGTCACATCATCATTCACGCCAACAGCCTGGCATCTATCCTCGGTGAGACCTCGGTGACTTCTGCCGATTTCAATACCGTGCGTGCCCTGGTGTCGGGTGAGCTCAATACTTTCCTGGGCTTTACCTTCCACACCATTGGTGACCGTGCTGAAGGCGGCCTGCCTATCGCCAACTCTGAGCGCAAGCTCTGGGCCCTCCACCGTGACGCTGTCGGCTACGCCGAGGGTATCGCTCCCCGCACTGAGATCAACTACATTCCTGAGAAGACCTCCTTCTTGGTGAATGCAGTCTTCTCGGCCGGTGCGATTGCCATCGACGCAGAAGGTATCGTCGAAATTCAAACCACCGACGCTTAAGGAGAACTGACATGGCTTACTCGGTAACTGGATTGAATTTGGTTGGTGGTTCCAAAGCAGGGCAGTCGCCCCAGATTTGGACCTATCAAACCAATGACGCAATCGGCGATGTGGATGGTGCTGGCTACTTTAATAGTGCCGCTTCCCTCCTCAAAGTCGGTGATTTGATGTATGTGTTCTCTGCTGCTGACAGCACGCCTGGCTTCGGGTTTGTGGTTGTTAACGCCAACAGTGGCACAGTGGTTGACGTGACCAGCGTTACAGCAGTGGGTACTGTAGACAGCGACTAATTGCCGCTCGAGTACAGCACCAAGCACAGGGGGTGCGCCATTATCTGTGGCGCATCCCCTTCTCTTTTTGAGGACCTAGAAGCAGCTCGCCAGCTGCGGCCAGATGCCACCGTCCTGGGCGTGAAGTATGCCGCCAGCCTGGTGCCAGAGATCGAGCACATCTGGACCCAGCACGGTGAGATGACCCTGCTAATTAGGGCGGCCGCCAACCGGCCAATTATTGTGCACGCCAGGCCCAAGACCTTGCAGACGGCCAAGGGCACCGCTTGGCACATCCCATGCAAGAAGGAAGCCTACGAGGCCATTGACTACATCTGGCCATCCCTGTCCTATGCGGTGGGGTCTAGTGGTGTGGCCGGGGCTCTCTGGGCCAGGCACGGCATGGGCTTTGATGAGGTAATCATGGCCGGCATTGGTCTTACCGTAAGCGACAAGAATTATGCGGCTGGCTACCCCAACAAATACAGCAAACCAGAGGGCTATGCCAGCTCGGACCAGATAGACAACTGGGTGCGGATTCTGAAACAGCACCAGCAAGAAGGCAGAACCGAGGGCATCTTTTCGATGTCTGGCAAAACAAAAAACATACTTGGAGCGCCGATAGCCTTGTAAGATATCACTTTGTCTGTTAAACCCTTAGAATCAATGCTGGAGACATAACATGGCCGCTGGTGATTCCGCACTCTCAATCTGCTCTGATGCCCTGCTGATGCTGGGGGCCAATGCCATCTCCAGCTTTAACGAGGGCACAGACGCAGCCAATATCTCTGACCGGCTCTACCCGGACCTAAAGAACCAGGCTTTGCTGGTTTACCCTTGGTCATTCAGCTTTAAGAAGGTGAAGCTCAGTCGGCTTATTACCACCCCGACTACCGAGTACAGATACGAATACCAGCTGCCGGGTGACCGGCTCGGCCCACCGAGGGCAGCCTTTACCTCTGCTTCCCCTGGCCAGCGTCCCAGCAAAGAGTACCGCATATTCCAAGACAAGCTGCTCACAGACTATGAAGAAGTCTGGATTGACTACCAGTATGCGGTGCAAGAGTTCGAGATGCCGGTCTACTTTGTGCAGCTGCTCAAATACATGATGGCCTGGCACCTGTCCTACCCGATCACCGACCAGGACTCCAAGGCTCAATACTGGCAGGGTGTGGCCGTTGGCTCGCCGTCTGAGAACGGCCGGGGTGGCTACATGAGGACCGCTATCCAGATGGATGGCCAGGGCCAGCCCACTAACTACATTGATGACTTTGCCTTGATTGCGGTGCGCCAGTGACCCGATTCGTATCAATCCAGACCAACTTCAGCACGGGTGAGATTGACCCGCTGCTTCGGGCACGGGTTGACCTGCCGGCCTACGGCAATGCCCTTGAGGAGGCCACCAATGTGGTGGTGCAGCCCCAGGGTGGGGTAAGACGCAGACCGGGCCTGCGGTACGTCACCAGCCTGCCAAACAGCGGTGCAGAGTCTGCGGCCAATGGTGTGCGCCTGGTGCCGTTTGAGTTCAGTACCAGCGACAGCTATATGCTGTGCTTCACGCACAATCGGATGTTTGTTTTTAAAAACGGCTCATTGGTGCTGGACCTTAATGGTGGCTCGCTGGATTACCTGGACACCTCGACCCTGGGGCTTACGGGTGCTAGGCTAAGGACGCTGGGCTGGACGCAGTCTGCCGACACCCTGATTGTGGTGCAAGAAGATATCCCGCCCATCAAGATTGTGCGGGGGGCTACAGACGCAGACTGGACTGGCTCGGTCATCACCTTTGACTCGACTCCTAAATACGCATTTTCTCCATCTTTTAGCAACCCATCTGGCACGCTGACACCTTCGGCCGTGTCTGGCAAGGTGACGCTGACGGCCTCTACCGGCACGCCTTTTAGTGCCGCCTCGGTTGGCCAGTACATCAATGCCAGCCCACAAGGCCGGGCCAAGATTGTACGGTTTGACAGCGGCACGGTGGTGCAGGCCATTACTGAGTTTCCCTTCTTTAACACCTCGGCCATCGCCAATGGCAGCTGGGAGCTTGAGACAGGTTATGAAACCGTCTGGTCTAACACCAGGGGATACCCGCGGTCGGTGACTTTTCATGAGGGCCGCCTGTACTTTGGTGGCTCACGGGCCCGGCCGTCTACGGTCTGGGGCTCTAAGGTAGGCCTCTTCTTTGACTTTGAGGCTACAGAAGGATTGGATGACGATGCCGTTGAAGCCACGCTGGACACCAATACATTCAACGCCATCACAGATATCCAGGCGGGCCGAGACCTTCAGGTATTTACAACAGGCGGTGAGTTCTACTGCCCCCAGGAAGGCCTCCAGCCAATCACCCCTGACAACTTCTTCGTCAAGTCTACGACCCGCAATGGCAGCCAGGAAGGCATCCGGGTCCAGCAGCTAGAGTCTGGCACCCTGTTCGTGCAGCGCCAGGGCAAGAGCTTGAACGAGTTTGCCTTTACTGATGTGCAGCTCACCTACGTCACCAGCAAGATATCCCTGCTCTCAGGGCACCTGTTGCGGGGGCCTACACGCATGGCCCTGCGCCGCTCGGTGGCTACAGACGAGAATGACCTGCTGCTGATCACCAACGGCACAGACGGGTCCATGGTGGCCTTCTCGCTGCTGCGGGCCCAGAACGTAATTGCCCCATCTGAGTTCACCACCGATGGTGAGTTTATTGACGTAGGCGTAGACCTTAGCACTATCTACACGGTTGTCAAACGCACGGTCAACTCTGCCACGGTTTACTACCTCGAGCGGTTCGATGACACGCTGACCACAGACTCTTCTGTGACCGGCGGAGCTGGCTCATCTGCATCTGCTGCCCACCTGGTGGGCAAGAGTGTGGACATTATTCTGGATGGTGCGGTGCAGGCAAACCAGACGGTGCCCGGTGGCGGTACGGTGACATTCTCCAGGTCTGCTGCGAGCTCATACCAGATTGGCCTGGACTATGCCGTCAAGGTGGTAACCATGCCGGCAGACCTTAAGATATCTGCTGGCACCCGGCTGGGGTTCAAGAAGCGAATTGTGGAGGTCAACGTATTTGTGAAGGATACCCAGCACCTGATCATCAATGGCACCAATGTTCCTTTTAGGTCCCTTGATGACCCGAATGTGCTTGATGAAGAGGTGCCTGAGTTCACCGGCACCAAGACGCTGCCTGGGATTCTTGGCTATTCAGATGAGGGAAAAATCACCATTGAGCAAGATATCCCTCTTAAAATGATTTTGCTGGGATTGGAATACAAGATCAGCACCTATCCGGGGACATAACATGGAAATTGCAATTGCTGCTGCGGTACTAGGTGCGTATGGAGATATACAGGCTGGCAAGGCCCAGCAAACCCAGTACAACCTACAGGCTCAACAGACCGAGGTTGAGAGCCAGCGCAAGGCTATCCAGTACCAACAGCGTTCTAACGATGTTCTGCAGCGCAGATTGCAGGCCAATGCCGCTCTGTCGGCCAGGGCTTATGCCGGCGGTGTAGACCCCTTCTCTGGCAGCCCGGACATTGTACGAGCGGCCAACGATACTGCTGCCGGCCGGGAGTATGCCCGCTTGCTCGAGGACGCTGATGCGGCCATACGGGCTGGCACGTTCCAGGCTGAGATATATCGGCAAGCCGGTGCTACCGCCAAACGTACCGCTTACTTTAGGGCAGCCGAAAAACTGGGTTCTGCCGCAGTGTCTGCTAGCGGTGGCACTACCCAGGCACCGGCCCCAGTAGAAATAAGGAACGTCTAACCATGGCACGCCTCCCACGGTTCCAAGAATCTGGCCTGATTTCGGCCGACATCCCGAGGATGGACTTTGCCAATGTGCGGGAGCAGTCTAGGCAATCTGAGGTTATTGGCAGCGCCCTTACCAGAATCAGTGAGTTTGCTTTTGGCCGGGTTCAGAAGGAGCGTGAAGAGCAAAACAGATTGATTGGAATGCAGGCCCGCTCTGAACTTGAGGCAGAGGTTCAGAAGCGGATGGCAGACCTGACTATCCGGGTTGAGACCGGCCAGATTACCAACTTCAATGAGATTCAATCTGAGGTGGCTTCTATGCGGGGGCTGGCGATTCCCCTGGCTGAGATTAGCCCGGAGCAGGCCCAAGGTCTCATGCAGTCTATTGCTACCTCTGGCCGGTCTCTCCTAGCCAAGAGCTCGGATGTTATGGTCAAGGCCTACCAGGCCGGGGTGCAGGTTCAGATTGATGAACTGAATAGCGCCGTGGGCAAAACCCTTGAAACGGCCTATGAGGTCACACAGAACCCAGAGGAGCTGGCACGCATAGAGTCTGACACCAGGGCCAAGGTTTATGCTCTAGGGGTGCAGGCACCTGCGTTGTTGCCAAAGGCCATTGAGGGCTTCGAGGCTACCCGCAGGGCGGCAGAGCGTTCTGCCATGACCAAGTATCTGACCTCGCCTGACTTTGGGGCCACAGAGACCGAGCGCCTGGCCAAGCTAGACGCTGGTGACGCTGGCAAGTTCAGCAACCTTTGGAATGCAAAACCAGAGACCGAGCGCCTTGAGATCAAGAAGCAGATGTACGAGACAACGGTTGCTAGGCTGCAAGCCAAGAAACGTGATGTGGAAGCAAAGAAGATTGCCGATGACGAGACTTATGTCTCCACTTACAAAGAGTATTTGCTAGAGCGTGACCCTCGCAAAAAGGCAGAACTGGCCAAGACGCTGGTGGCCTCTGCTGATTCTGTGGCCGACATTGAGCGGGTGCTCAAGACTGGTGAATCTGGTGGCGATGTCTTGCTGTTTTCCAATCTGCGTGAAGATGTGCGCACAGGAAGAATCACTGACCACCGGCAATTGCAGAGGTTTGTCGGCCCTAACGGCATTGACAAGACGCAGCTCAACAGTTTGCAGACCGAGCTTTACTCTCGGCAAGACAGGCAACTTTCTTCAATTCGGTCTCGGATTCGTGAGCAGTCTGGTATTGGCCAGGTTTCTGGATTCTTTGACCCCAGAGAGGCAAGGGTCGTTAAAAAAGAGGCAATCACTAGCAGGTTTGAGCAGCGTGTTGCGCAGGCTGAACAAAGAAACAGGGCCCTGCCTCCCGAGCAAGCCGAGCCAATCGATTATGACAAGATTCTGAATGAGGCCATCGAGGACTATAACCAGACCGATGCCAAGAATATGATCGTTAAATCTGCCCAGGCCAAGCTGGACCTGTACCAGAAAGATGCTGCCAAACGTGGCCGTGATGTGGTGATCAATCAGGACACCAACATTGAAGACCTGCGCAGGCTCAAGATTTTCAAGGATGACCAGCTCGACAATATCCGCAAGCAGATCGAGATCATTAGGGACAACCAGACAAAATGAACAGGTCCGAGACAGATCAAAAGTTTCTGGATGAGATTACAAACAATCTCTACCCGACCCTAGAGCCAGCAGACATGGCCACCGAGATGGCCGGCGGGATGGAGCCTGCTGGTGCGCAGCCCATGACCCTGGGGCAGTTTGCCACCTCTGCTGCTGACGTGCCGGCCGGTCTGGTCAAGGGTGCCATCCAGGGCACAGTAGGATTGCCGGGCGATATTATTTCGCTGGTTCGTGGGGTCTATGAGCTGGGCAAGTCTGGTGGTGACATTGACGCATTCTTGTCTGGATTGGAAATGCCCACCGGCCTGCCTACCACTGAGGACGTGCGCAAGTTCTTTGACGAGACCCTTGGCATTCCCCTGGTCCCAGAAGAGGCAGACGAGATCAGGAAAGAGGTCGCCAAGATTCCAGAGTTTGTGGGTGAGCTCGGCGGTGCTGGTAAGACTGCTGTTGAGGGCACCAAGGCCGTGGCCCGAGGTATCAACGTTGGTTCTATGGCAGTGGCCGATAAGGCCGTGCAGGCCATTACAGGCAACCCCCAGGCTACGGCTATGGGTGTACTGGAAGAGGTGAGCCGCATGAGCCCAATTTCTAACGTAGCAGCCAGCCGGTCCGCAAAGACAGTGCAGCCAATTCAAGATGATGGAAGAATTTTAATGCCAGCGTTTTTGGAAAAAACCAAAAAAATAGACTCTGGTTTTATAAAATTTAACAGCCCAATCAAGATGAAAGACGGGTCTGTAATTTCTGGGTTTGAATCCGCAGATCAAAGACTTTTTTATGGGCGAGACAAAAGCGGGGTTTCGTTCAATGTTTCTAGAGAATATGTGAACCCGGATGATTTTGTTAGCTCTCGAGACAGCAATAAAACAATGGAAAAAATTAGAACCAATCTTATTGAGTCTCGGGAAGCGGCGAAAGGAAGCGAAAAATAATGGCCATCAAACCCTTAGAGAGCCGCCTTGATCAGGTGACCGCTGCTGTCTCAATGGACCCAGAGGTGCCCGAGGAGGTGGTGCAAGAGCTGCCCGAGCCATTGCCAGTGCCAGAGCTTGAGGCACCAGAGAATGAGCCGG
>CAYWZI010000066.1:1304-11809 GCA_964462815.1 uncultured Microbacteriaceae bacterium | reverse complement strand
ATTCGCGACAAGCAGATCAAGGCACGCGCCGAGTTCACCTCGCGCGGCTTCCTGATCGCCGGAGCCCTGGCCGCTCTCATCTTCGCCGTGATCGAGCTCGATCACTTCTGGATCGCCAACGTGTTGTACCTCGGCTTCTTCCTGTCGGCCCAGCTCGAGGCCATCACGAAGATCGCTCTTTACCGTGGGGGAGTGCCCGCATGGTGAAGCCCACCCGCGTGACCAACAACATTCGCGCCTTGCGATTCGCTGCGGGAGAGCTCACGCAGGCCGAGCTTGCGCAACGGGTCGGTGTCACGCGCCAAACCATCATCGCCATCGAACAGGGCAAGTACTCGCCTTCGCTCGAAGTCGCCTTTCAGATCGCCTACGCGCTCGGGGTTCGGCTTGACGACGTCTTCTCGTACCCCAGCAGCACGACAGAAACGGATCCCGCATGACCCCCACGACCATGACCGCCATCGTGCAGCACGGCTATGGCGACTCAGACGTGCTCAGTATCGCCGAGCGCCCTGTTCCCGAGACGGGAGCGAAGCAGGTGCGCGTGCGCGTGCACGCCGTGAGCCCCGACTCGGGCACGGTGCACCTTATGACGGGCCGGCCGTCGATCGTTCGTCCGTTCATCGGGTGGTCGACTCCGCGCCAACCCATCATCGGTCTCGCCTTCGCGGGAATCGTCGATGCGGTTGGCTCGGAGGTCACGGGCTTTTCGGTGGGCGACCGCGTCGCGGGATCCGCTCCCGGCGCGTTCGCGGAGTTCGTCGTTGCGAACCCGGCGAAGCTCGCCCACCTTCCCGTTGGTGTCTCGATGGCCGATGCCTGCACCCTGCCGATCTCGGCAAGCACGGCCCTGCAGGCTGTTCGTGACGCCGCCACGGTCAGCGCCGGGCAGAGGGTTGCGATCATCGGCGCGGGCGGCGGTGTCGGGTCGTTTCTGACTCAGATCGCGGTGCTTGAGGGCGCGCGCGTGACGGCGATCGCGAGTGCGGCGAAGGCGTCATTCGTGCGCTCGCTCGGCGCCGAGCGCGTCATCGACTACCGCGCGACACCTGAACCGCGCGACTGGGGCGTGTTCGATGTGGTTATCGACACCGCCGACGGCCGGCCGCTATCGGTGCTGCGACGTGCGCTCGCTGAGCGCGGCACTCTCGTCATTGTCGGTGCCGACGGTGCGGGTGGCCCGGTGCTCGACGGCCTACATCGACAGCTCGGCGCAATGCTCCTCAACCCCTGGGTGCGCCACCGTCTGACCTCGGTCGTGCAAGCAGAGCGTTCGGCAGACCTCGCGATTCTGCTCGATCACCTCGCGGCGGGCCGTCTGCGTGCTCCGATCGATGAGATCGCGCCGATGGATGCTGCGCACGGCGTCATCGATCGCCTTCAGCAGCAACGCACCGCAGGAAAAGCCGTGATCGAACTCCTGTCAGAGCCCGCCGCCAGCTGACTCAGCTGCTCGGTGTGGGCAGGGGCCCGGTGAGCGGACCCGTCATCGGACCAGCGGGGTCGTAGGCAACGCACAACACTTCGCGGTCGCCGTCGGCCCAGCTGCGTTCGGTGGGTGCGTAGTAGCTCACGTCGTAGGGGGTCTCCAGGTAGGAAACCCCGACGCGTTGTTCGAGTGCGGCGATACACCCGGCGTCGGCCTCGGCGGCGATCGCCTCAATGCCGGGGTAGGTAGTGCCGGTGAGTTCGAGCGCCGCGATGACCTCACTATCGTGCGGCTGATCGCACGGCACGGTCGGAAGCGTCTCAACCTGGCTGCCGGTGTCAGCCGCGATGTCCCCATCGGTAAGGCAGTCGCCAACGACGATCGCGAACGAATCGGTCGAGGGGTTCGGCTCGATGATGACGCCCTCATCGTCGCGGATCGGCTGATCAGCAGGGATGAGAGGTCCGCATGCCACCAGCGTGGCGACGCACACGAGCGCCGCCACGCTGGAGGTTATCCGAATGCTCAGCGACCGATGTTCTCGAGCGAGCCCGTGACCTTGCCGGCCTGGTCGTAAATCGTGCACAGAATCTCACGGTCTCCACCGGCCCAACTGCCCTCGGTCGGGAAGTAGTAGCTGTAGTAGTAGAGCGAGTCGGCGTACGCAATGCCGGCGAAGCCGGCGAAAGCGTCGAGGCACGCGGCATCTGCTTCGGCGATCACGGCGTCGTCACCCGGGTAGGCGTCGCCACTCATGATGATCGAGGCGTAGATCTCGCTGTCGTGCGGCTCGTCGCACGGAACGGTCGGAATAGTGTTGACCGTTTCGGCAGCCGTCGCGTCGTTCAGGCAGTCGCCCACCTGGAGCGTGAAGACGTCGGTGTTGTCGTTGCCTTCGATCACCTCACCGCTGTCGTCACGAGTCGGCTGCCCACCACCGGTGAGCGAGTTGAGAATGCTGCAGCCGCTCAGTGCAATGGTTGCAGCACCAACGGCAAGCAGAGCAGTCGCGCGAGTCCAGCGCGATGAGCTAATGATGGTCACGGGAGCTCTTTTCGTTCGGGGCGGATAAAGCGCGCGCGGCACGGTGCGTGTGACGTACGCGTATACGGCGAGCCTAGCGAGCGCGCAGGCTTCGCAACACCTCTTCGTGGAGCACGCCGTTGGTGGCGAGCGCGCTCCCGTGCCATGGCCCGTCGTCACCGTCGACGGAGGTAAACCTGCCACCGGCTTCTTCGACAATCGGTTGGAGCGCAGCCATGTCGTAGGGCTGCAGATCGAACTCTCCCGCGATGTCGATTGCTCCTTCGGCAACGAGCATGTATGACCACATATCGCCGATTGCCCGAGCCCGCCACACCGAGCGCGTCAGGTCGATCAGTGGCTCGAGTCTGCCTGCGTCGTCCCACCCCGGCAGGCTGTTGTAACTCAACACGGCATCGCCGAGTGCACTCACACCGCTGACCCGCAGCCGCCGAGGCGCTGCACCGTGTGCTGCTGCGTATGCGCCGTGCCCACGAGCCGCCCACCACCGCTGCGAGAGCGCGGGTGCGCTCACGACACCGACGACCGGGCGGCCGTCGATCGCGAGCGCGATGAGCGTGCCCCAAATGGGAACACCCCGAAGGAAGTTGGCGGTGCCGTCGATCGGGTCGATGATCCACTGGCGGTGCACGCCCAGCGTGGTGCCGTCGACCGTGCCGAACTCTTCACCGAGAATTCCGTCGTCGGGGCGCGCGAGCGCGAGCCGGTCTCGAATCGCCTGCTCGACGGCGCGATCCGCATCCGTCACCGGAGTGCGATCGGGTTTGCTCGTGACCACCAGATCGAGTGCGCGGAATCGATCGATCGAGATCGCGTCGGCCGCGTCGGCGAGCGAGAGCGCGAGGCTCAGATCGTCAGTGAGGTCGGGATGCTCTTCCGCTCGTGATTCGTCTGTCACGGCTTCAGGCTAGCGGCGCCGACCGGCCGCTGGGCGTGACGAGCGTGGTCAACAAGCGCTGGAGCGAGTCCAGGCGCTCAGCACCGAACTCGCCGAGTTCGCCCGCGCGAGCGCGGTCGACGAGCTCGCAGTCGGGCGAGTCAGAAAGGTGGGTGCAGCCGCGAGGGCAGCTTTCGGCGATCACAGCGAGGTCGCTGAACGAGCGCACGATGTTGTCGGGGTCGACGTGGCCGAGTCCGAATGAGCGCACACCGGGGGTGTCGATGATCCAGCCACCGTTCGCGAGCCGCAGTGACACCGTCGACGATGATGTGTGGCGGCCGCGACCGGTGACGGCGTTCACGACGCCCACGGCCCGCTCGGCGCTCGGCACGAGGGCGTTAACGAGAGTTGACTTTCCGACACCTGAGTGACCGACGGCCACGGTCGTTCGACCCTCGAGTAGCGCGTGAAGCTCGTCGAGGGGCACGTCATCTGATCGACTCGTGACGATCCTCACCTGGAGTCCCCGAAACTGGGCCAGGAAATCGGTCGGGTCGGCAAGGTCCGTTTTCGTGATGACCAGCAGCGGATCAACGCCGGCGTCGAACGCGGCCACGAGATAGCGATCGATCAGGCGGGGTCTCGGCTCAGGGTTCGCCGCGGCGACGACGATGAGCAACTGGTCTGCGTTGGCGACGATGATGCGTTCGATCGCATCGGTGTCATCGGCGCTGCGGCGGAGCAGGGTCCTGCGCTCGTGCACGCGCACGATGCGGGCGAGCGAGCCTTCCGCTCCGCTCGTGTCACCGACGAGATCGACGCGGTCACCCGTGACGACGGGGGTCGAGCGCAGTTCGCGGGCGCGGGTGGTGATGACGGTGTGCTCGGTCGGGGCATCCTCATCGACAATGCAGAGGTAGCGCCCGCGGTCGACCGTGATGACGCGACCGACCACGGCATCGTCGTGGGCCGGTCGTTGTTTCGAACGAGGCCGGTTGGCCTTCGGGTTGGGTCGTGACCGCACGGCCGACTCGTCGTACTCGTCGTACGGCTCGTCGTCATCGGGCGGCAGCCAGCTCACGGCGAAGGAGCCGTCTGATCGAGCATCGCGTGCCAGAGCTGGGTGAACTGCGGCAGGGTCTTCGAGGTCGAGCCAATGTCGTCGATGAGCACACCGTCGACAGCGAGACCGATGATCGCGCCCGCTGTGGCCATGCGGTGGTCGTCGTAGGCCCTCCACTGGCCGCCGCGCAGGGGCCGAGGTTCGATCGCCAGACCATCGTCGAGTTCCGTGACGGCACCGCCAAGCCAGGTGATCTCGGCCGCGAGGGCCGCAAGACGGTCAGTCTCGTGACCGCGCAGATGTCCGATTCCGACGATGTGGCTGGGGCCGTCGGCGAGGGCGGCGAGCGCGACGATCGCGGGGGCGAGTTCGCCGCCTGTGGAGAGGTCGAGCTGTACCCCCGGCACTCGCGCGCCGCCCAGCAGGCCGTCGCCGCCATCGACAATCAGTCGACTCGCCTCACGTCGCACCGTGGCACCAAACAGCGGCAGCAAGGTCGCCAGGTCGGCGCCGACTTGGGTCGTCTCGTCGGGCCAGCCGCTGATCGCCACGGTGCCGCCCGCAATGACCGCCGCGACGAGAAACGGTGCGGCGTTCGACAGGTCGGGTTCGATGTCAATGACAGCGCCCGCAATCGGGCCGGGCTCAACGACCCACACGCCCGCTTCAGGGCTCGCCACGCGCACGCCGCGTGCCGCGAGCGTTTCGATGGTCATGTCGATGTGCGGCATTGACGGGAGGCGTTCGCCCGTGTGTCGAAGCACCAGGCCGTCATCGAAACGCGGGGCTGCGAGTAGCAGACCCGAGACGAATTGACTCGAGGCCGAGGCATCGATCGCGATCTCACCTCCGCGAACTGAGCCGGTACCCCAGAGGCTGAACGGCAAAGCGCCCAGGCCGTCGTCGTTGACGTCGACTCCGAGTGCGCGTAGCGAATCGATCGTCGTGCGCATGGGGCGTCGTCGTGCACCGACGTCGCCATCGAACGCGACCGGGCCGAGCGCTAAGGCGGCGACCGGCGGCAAGAACCGCATGACCGTCCCGGCGAGTCCGCAGTCGATCGAGGTGCTGCCCGACAACTCAGCAGGAGGAATGATCTGCAGGTCAGGGCCGAAGTCGCCATCACCCGGCACCTCGTCGATCGAGACTCCCAGAGATCGCAAGGCCTCGATCATGAGCAAGGAGTCGCGTGAGTGCAGCGGTCGACGCAGCAGCGATGGCCCCGAAGCGAGTGCCGACAACACGAGTTCGCGGTTGGTCAGGCTCTTTGATCCCGGAAGGCTCATCACGGCACTCAGTCGATGGGTGGCGCGCGGGGCTGGCCAGTTTCCGGCCTCATCGAGTCCGTCGGCGGTGCCCGGTCGCTCCTCATCGCCGTACGGCGAGAATCGGGCTCCGGAATACGTGAATACCTGCATCGGTTATCAGGGTAACGGCACTGCGCACGGTGCCCTGATCACGAGAGAAGGAAACGCATGGCGACGCTCGCTCTCGACCGACCACTGACCATCGTCGAGCCTGCACGACAGTCACGGTCAGGCCGTTCATCGCAGGCGCGATCGCTAGACTCGCGCCTGATGAGTGACACGACCCCCCACGAAGCAGCGCACTCTGACGCTGACGAGCTAGCCGAACGGCGCCGCATGTTTCAAGAGCAGGCGCTGCCCTTCATGGACCAGTTGTATGGCGCGGCCATGCGCATGACGCGAAACCCCGCTGATGCCGCTGACCTCGTGCAAGAGACCTTCGTTAAGGCATTCGCCGCTTTCGCACAGTTCGAGCAGGGCACCAATCTCAAGGCGTGGCTCTACCGAATCCTGACCAACACCTTCATTAACGTCTACCGCAAGAAGCAGCGCGACCCTTATCAAGGCGCTCTCGACGAGATGGAAGATTGGCAGCTCGGCGGTGCCGAGTCGGCCACGTCGACCACAGGTCGCTCTGCTGAAGCTGAAGCGATCGATCGCATGCCGGCAAGTGCCGTGAAAGATGCTTTGCAGGCGATTCCTGAAGACTTCCGGCTCGCCGTCTATTTCGCCGACGTTGAGGGTTTCTCCTACCAAGAAATTGCCGACATCATGAAGACCCCTGTCGGCACGGTCATGAGCCGCTTGCACCGCGGTCGCCGCTTGCTGCGCGATCTTCTGGCTGACTACGCGCGCGAGCGCGGCATGACTGCTTCCGTCACAACGACCGCCTCAGAAGGGAGTGCACGATGACCGACTGCGGCTGCACCAAAGCACAAGAAGAGCTCGAGGAGTTTCTCCATAACGAGCTAAGCGAAGAGCAGTGCCAAGACATTCGCGATCACCTTGCGAACTGCGACGACTGCTCCGCTGAGCACCTCGTTGGAGTGACCCTCACCACCAAGGTGAAAGAGGCGTGCCAAGAGACGGCCCCCGCCGAACTCCGCGACTTGATCATCGGGGCGCTCACGCGCTGACGAGCTAGTCGGCGAGCGCAGCATCCATGATGTCGGCGTGTTCTTGAGCGCTCCGCTTGCTCGAGCCTGTCGCGGGTGATGCCGAAGCGGGGCGGGAGACGACGCGCATCGGTGCCATGCCTCGCTTCTGCGTCTCGAGCGCCAAGAACGGCCACGCACCCTGGTTCTCGGGCTCGTCTTGCACCCAGACCACTTCGGCGTTCGGGTACCGCGACAGCACCGCACGCAACTGCTCTTCGGGCAGCGGATAGAACTGCTCGAGGCGCACGAGCGCAACCCCCTCTGTCTCGCGTTTTTCGATTTCACTGGCGAGGTCGTAGTGAACCTTGCCGGCGTGCAAGAGCACCCGCCGCACGGCAGCGGGGTCGGTCACGCGCGCATCGTCAAGGACCGGCTCGAACCGACCGCTCGTGAAGTCAGCCACTTCGCTCGTCGCGCCGCGTAGTCGCAACATGGCCTTCGGAGTGAAGACGACCATCGGCCGCCGCGGGCGGGCATATGCCTGCCGGCGCAGCAGGTGGAAGTACGACGCGGGCGTCGACGGACGCGCCACCGTCATGTTGTCCTCGGCCGCGAGCTGCAAGAAGCGCTCGATGCGGGCCGACGAGTGGTCGGGCCCTTGGCCTTCGTAGCCGTGCGGCAGTAGCAGAACGACGCTCGAGCGTTGGTTCCACTTCTGCTCGGCAGAGGCGATAAACGTGTCGATGATGGTCTGAGCGCCGTTGGCGAAGTCGCCGAACTGGGCTTCCCACAGCACGAGCGCGTCGGGCCGTTCAACCGAGTAGCCATACTCGAAGCCCATTGCGGCGTACTCGCTCAGCAGCGAGTCGTAAATCCAGAACCGTGCCTGATTCTCGCTGAGGTTCGCGAGCGGTAGCCACTCTTGCCCGTTCATGCGGTCGTGCAACACGGCGTGACGCTGCACGAACGTGCCGCGACGCGAGTCTTGACCCGACATGCGCACGGGCGTGCCCTCCATGAGCAGCGACCCAAGAGCCAGCAGTTCGCCGAAGCCCCAGTCCATCTGGCCCTGCCGGCTCATCACGACGCGCTTCTTCAGCATGGCCGGCAGTGTGGTGTGCACTGTGAAACCGGCGGGCGGGTGGTCGTGAGCATCCCCGATGTGATGGATCACCGCTTCATCGACACCGGTCGACTCGGGCTCTCCGGCGAGGTCGTCGGTGTCGATCGCGAGACCGCCGCCGACCACCGGAACCGAGCCCGTCTGCGCCGCGTGCGTTTCGGCAAAGGCGATCTCGAGCCGGTCTTGGAAGTCGCGGTGCGCTGCCTCGAACTCCTCTTCGGTGATGTCGCCACGACCGACGAGCGCCTCGGTGTAGAGGGTGCGCACACTCCGCTTGGCCTCGATGAGGTTGTACATGAGCGGCTGCGTCATCGACGGGTCGTCGCCCTCGTTGTGACCGCGGCGGCGGTAGCACACGAGGTCAACAACAATGTCGCGCTTGAACTCTTGTCGGTAGGCGAACGCGAGCTCGGCGACGCGCACGACGGCTTCGGGGTCGTCGCCGTTGACGTGCAGAATCGGCGCCTGAATCGCCTTGGCGATGTCGGTGGCGTAGATCGATGAACGGCCTTCGCCGGGAGGGGTGGTGAACCCGACCTGGTTGTTGACGACGATGTGAATCGTGCCGCCCGTGCGGTAGCCGCGTAGCTGGCTGAGCTGCAGCGTCTCGAACACGACACCCTGGCCGGCCATTGCGGCATCGCCGTGAATCAGCACGGGCAGGGTTGAGAAGGTGCCGATCTTCTTGCGATCTTGCTTGGCCCGCACGATACCTTCGAGCACACCGTTGACGGCTTCGAGGTGCGAGGGGTTGGCGGCGAGCGACACCTGAATCTCTTGGCCGTTCATGGCCGTGAAAGTGCCTTCCGTGCCGAGGTGGTACTTCACGTCACCCGAACCCTGCACCGAGCGGGGGTCTTGCGTGCCCTCGAACTCGCGGAAGATCTGCCCGTAGGTCTTGCCGCCGATGTTGGCGAGCACGTTGAGCCGGCCGCGGTGGGCCATGCCGATCGCGACCTCGTCCATGCCCTGCTCGGCAGCGCCCTGCAGAATCTCGTCGAGCAGCGGAATCACGCTCTCACTGCCCTCGAGGCTGAAGCGCTTCTGGCCGACATACTTCGTCTGCAGGAACGTCTCGAAGGCCTCTGCCTGGTTGAGCTTGCCGAGAATGCGCATTTGCTCGTCGTGCGTGGGCTTCTCGTAGGGCTTTTCGAGCCGCTCTTGGAACCACCCACGCTGATCGGGCTCTTGAATGTGCATGTACTCGACGCCCACCGTGCGGCAGTAGGTGTCGCGCAGTACGCCGAGAACCTCGCGCAGCAACATCGATCGCCGGCCGCCGAAGCCACCCGTCACGAATTCCCGATCCAAGTCCCAGAACGTGAGGCCGTGGCTGGAGATATCGAGGTCAGGATGCGACCGCTGCTTGTATTGCAGCGGGTCGACGTCGGCCATCATGTGGCCGCGCACGCGGTAGGAGTTGATCAGCTCCTGAACGCGTGCTGTTTTGTTGACGTCGTCGGCCAGGTCGACGTGAATGTCTTGCGCCCAGTGAATCGGGTCGTACGGAATGCGCAGGTCGGCGAAGATGTCTTCATAGAAGTGGCGCTCGCCGATGACGAGCTCGTGAATCTTCTTGAGGAACTCGCCCGAGCCCGCACCCTGAATCACGCGGTGGTCGTAGGTGCTCGTGAGCGTGATCGTCTTGCCGACGCCGAGATCGGCGAGAGTCGCTTGCGACATGCCCTGGAACTCGGCCGGGTATTCCAGTGCTCCGGCGCCAATGATCGCGCCCTGGCCCTTCATGAGGCGCGGCACCGAGTGAACGGTGCCAATGCCGCCGGGGTTCGTCAGCGAGATCGTGTTGCCCTGAAAGTCGGTGGCGGTGAGCTTGTTGTCGCGCGCACGCTTGACGACGTCTTCATAGGCCGCGAGAAACTCGCTGAAGTTCATCGAGCCGCACTTCTTGATTCCGGGAACGAGAAGTGAGCGCGTGCCATCGGGCTTGGGCAGGTCGATCGCGATACCGAGATTGATGTTCGCGGGCGTGACAACGACGGGCTTGCCGTCGACCTCGTCGTAGAACACATTTTGGCTCGGGAACTCCTTGATGGCCTTAACCATCGCCCACGCGATGAGGTGGGTGAAGCTGACCTTGCCACCACGCGCGCGCTTGAGGTGGTTGTTGATGACGATGCGGTTGTCGATCATCAACTTCGCGGGGAGGGTGCGAACACTCGTGGCGGTCGGAACCGTGAGGCTCGCATCCATGTTCGTCGCCAGGGTCTTGGCCATGCCGCGCAGGGGCGTGACGATGTCGTCGAGCTCACCGTCTCCGTCGGCGTCGACGAAAGGGATGCTCGAGGTGTCGGGCGCCTGAGCCGGAATCGGCGTGGGTTGCGGCGCGATCGACGTGGTCTTGGCAACCGGCTGGCTGCCCGTGGCGGGCACCGACGCGATCGGAATCGACCCTGTCGTCACCGGCACCTCGGCTGCAGCCGGCGGGGCTGCCGGTGCAGCTGCGACGGGCTCACCGCCGCCCGTGATGCTCGCGTGGTAGCGGTCGAGAATCGGCCACCAGGAGGGGTCGACCGCGTTGCGATCAACCGTGAACTGCGCATA
>CAYWZI010000066.1:0-1294 GCA_964462815.1 uncultured Microbacteriaceae bacterium | reverse complement strand
GAGCCATTCGTTGGCTCCGAATTCGCCCGCGGCACCGCCGTCGGGTCCGACTCCGGTCACTTGGCTTGACACAGCCGACCGCCCACTTTCGCTTGACATCGAGGGGTTCGCTACCGCACGGCCGCGTGCGGCGCATGCGGGGACAAGCTTAACGGCTTCACGGGGCGGTCACATCCGTCTGCGGGGCGCAGTAGCGTTAAATCTGTGCAGTTCTTATCTGAACCACCGCATCACGATCTGACATACAGTGACGTGTTCCTCGTGCCTCAGCACTCTGACGTGGGCAGTCGGCTGGGGGTCGACCTGACGGTGGACGACCCAACGGGCCTTCGTATTCCGCTCGTGGCGGCCAACATGACGTCGGTGACGGGTCCGCGATTGGCGGCGGCCATGGCGCGTCGGGGCGGCTTCGGGGTGCTGCCACAAGACGTGGGGCTCTCAGAACTCGATGCCGCGGTTCGCACGGTCAAGCAGGCCTCGACCGTGCTCGATGAACTGGTCTGCGTGAGCAGGTCGACGACCATTGCCGAGGCCCGCAGTCTCGTGCCCGACCTGCCGGGGGCGCTGCTGACGATCGTCGATGCTGACGGTCAGCCCGAACGGTGTATCCGTGCCGCTGCTCTGCGACACGCGCTGCCCGATTCAATCGTCGGCGACCTCGTGGCTGACGACGTCGTGGCGATCGATCACGACGATGTCACCGAGCCGCGCGCGGCCTTCGACCTCAGTGATGCGGCAGGCGTCGAGGCCGTCGCCGTGCGCCATCACGGGCGCATCATCGGCTCGCTGAGCGCGCGCAGCACCGTGCGGGCCACGATCTATTCACCCGCGGTGGATGCCCACGGCCGCCTCCGCGTCGCCGCAGCGGTCGGCATCAACGGTGATGCAGCTGCCCGGGCCACCGCTCTCGTGAAGGCTGGCGTCGACGTCATCGTCATCGACACCGCGCACGGTCACCAGCAACAGGCCGCGGACGCAGTGCGCGCTGTCGCTGACGCCACCCTCGGCGTGCCGATCGTGGCGGGCAACGTCGTGACGCCCGACGCGGTGCGCGACCTTGTCGCCGCAGGCGCTGACGTGATCAAGGTCGGGGTGGGCCCCGGCGCCATGTGCACGACGCGCATGATGACGGCCGTGGGCCGGCCGCAATTCTCGGCGGTGCTCGAGACCTCCGAAGCCGCGCGGGCGCTCGGCGCGCACGTGTGGGCCGATGGGGGAGTGCGCTACCCGCGCGACGTCGCCCTCGCGCTCGCGGCGGGCGCCTCGGCCGTCATGATCGGCTCGTGGTTCGCCG
>CAYWZI010000065.1:0-12076 GCA_964462815.1 uncultured Microbacteriaceae bacterium | reverse complement strand
GGTCGACTTCGGGCTGTACTTCTTCCACAACGCGGCCGAGCTCATCGCGCGCGGGAGGGGGCCGTACTTCTACCTGCCGAAGCTCGAGAACCACCGCGAGGCCCGGCTCTGGAACGACGTGTTCTCGTTCGCCGAAGCCGAGCTCGGGCTGCCGCACGGCACCATCCGCGCGACGGTGCTCATTGAGACCTTCCCGGCCGCCTTCGAGATGGACGAGATTCTCTACGAACTGCGCGACCACTGCGCAGGCCTCAATGCTGGCCGGTGGGACTACGTGTTCTCCATCATCAAGAACTACCGCAACCGCGGCCAGCGCTTCGTGCTGCCCGATCGCGATCAGATCTTGATGACGCTGCCATTCATGCGCGCGTACACCGAGTTACTCGTGCAGACCTGCCACAAGCGGGGCGCGCACGCGATCGGCGGAATGAGCGCGTTCATCCCGAATCGAGGCAACCCTGAGGTGACCGAGCGCGCGCTCGAGCGCGTGGCTGCCGACAAGCGCCGAGAGGCTCGCGATGGCTTCGACGGGTCGTGGGTCGCGCATCCTGACCTCATTCCGACGGCGCGTGCCGAGTTCGACGCGGTTCTCGTCGACCGGCCGAACCAGCTCGAGCGCACGCGCGACGAAGTGACCGTGACGGCGAGCGACCTGCTCGACATTCGCTCCGCGGGCGGCGAGGTGACTCTGGCCGGCGTGCGGGCGAACGTGTCGATCACGGTTCGCTACCTCGAGTCGTGGCTGCGCGGCATCGGCGCTGCGGCGATCGACAACCTCATGGAAGACGCCGCGACGGCCGAGATCAGTCGCTCACAGTTGTGGCAGTGGATGCACCACGACCACCGCACGGTCGAGGGCGAGCAGATCACCCGCGACCTGGTCGAGGGGATTCTGGCTTCCGTTCTCCAGTCGCTTCCACGCCCCCCGGGCCACAAGCTCGCCGAAGCGGAAGAGGTCTTTCGCACGGTAACGCTGCAGGAAGACTTCCCGACGTTTTTGACGGTGCCGGCTTATGCACGCTTCCTGGTCGAACGTGAGGACCCCGCCGAGCACGCGGCCGCGGCCTGAGTCGCCCCGTGTGCTACGGGGCGGTCGCTACTGCTCTTTCGTGAGATCACGCTCGTCGAGCCACGTTACGAGAACCAGCGGGTCGCCGGTCGGCACGCGCACTCGAGGCCAACGCGCCTGGTATGACCCGAGTGCACCTGCGTACTCGGCGTCTCGTGCGTCGAGCACGGTCGCCCCAGCGTGGTGCCACGTGCCATCGCGGAGAACGTCGAGCGCAGCACCTCCACGCAGGTTTCGCCACCACAGCTTTGTCTCGGGCCGACCCGGATAGATGACGATCCCGCCAGCCGTCACGGCATACTGCACCGGCAACTCGAGGATGCGTCCCGAACGGCGCCCCCGAATGCGGAGCACCACGAGCGACCGCCCCAGACGACCACCGAGCGGAGAGCGAACGAGCCAACTGACGACGCGGCCAGTGAAGGATCGTCGTGGTCTCACACCTTGTGGCGTCATCAGGCCCTCCGCGGTCGTCACGGTTGCGTGAGACCAGTTGACTACTCGGCCGCGCTGCAGCACAGGGCATTTGGTCCTGCGGTGTGGCCATTGCGAGCAGCGTTTGTGTGGCGGCCGACAGCGGGTGAGGGCAGGGTGAGGCGCCCTCGGTACAGCGCGAAAATCGCACTAGAGTGCACTCCATGACGGAGGCAGAGCCCGAGGAACCAGCCACACAGCGATCGAAGAAGCTTCGCGGTGTGGGGCAAGACGCGCGCGCTGGGCTCGTGCACGGCCTGGTGAGTGTTCCCGACGGGCTCGCCGCCGGCCTGCTCGCAGGGCTCTCACCAGTTGCCGGGCTCTATGCCTATCTCTTCGGCATGGCCGCGGGAGCCCTGACGACCAGCTCCGTGCTCATGTCGGTGCAAGCGACGGGCGCGATGGCGGTCATCATCTCTGACGTACCCGAGGTCTCGCGCGGCGCGAACCCGGCCGGCGCACTCGCCATGCTGGGCATTCTCACGGGCCTCGTTATGCTCACGCTGGGACTTCTCAAGCTGGGCTCGATTGTGCGCTTCGTGCCGAATGCGGTGCTCACCGGCTTCATCAGCGCGGTCGCCATCAACATCGTGTTGAGCCAGCTTGCCGATTTCACCGGCTTCACGAGTGACGCGGGCAACCGACTGTTGCGCGCGATCGCGACGGTCTTCAATGTGGCGCTCTTCGACTGGCCGACCGTCATCATCGGCGTCTCAACGATTCTGCTCATCATCGTGCTCGAGAAGACGCCGCTGAAGTCGTTCGGACTCTTCGTGGCGATCGTGGTGACGTCGGCACTCACCCTTCTGCCGTTCTTCGACAGCGTTCGGCTGCTCTCCGACATCGCCGCGATTCCGCAGGGCCTCCCGGTTCCCGTGCTCCCGTCTTTCGAAGCCTTCGGCGCTCTCATCGTTCCCGCCCTGTCGCTCGCGGTCGTCGGGCTCATTCAGGGCGCGGCCATCAGCCAGACCGTCCCGCAACCCAACGGAACCTATTCGAGCGTCTCGGGCGACTTCCGCGGGCAGGGCATCGCCAACATCGTGTCGGCATTCTTCCGGGGGATGCCCGTCGCAGGTTCGCTCTCGGGCACCGCCGTTCTGACGGCCGCGGGTGCCCGCAGCCGCCTGGGCAACCTATTCGCCGCCGCGGTCATGGTGATCGTGATCCTGTTGTTTAGCCAACTGGCGGGTTACATCGCGATGCCCGCACTGGCGGGTCTGCTCATGCTGATCGGCGGGCGCATGTTCAAGCCCGGCGACCTGTGGAACGTGGCCAAGACCGGGCCGACCCAGGCGACGGTCGTGGTGATCACGTTCGTGCTCACGCTGCTGATTCCGCTGCACTACGCCGTGCTCGTGGGCATTGGCATCTCGGTGATTCTGTTCGTCGTCGGCCGCTCGAACAAGGTGCGGCTCGTGCGCTGGATCATGACGCCGGGCCCCTTCCCGATCGAAGAAGTGCCGCCCGCGGTGCTGAGCCCGCGCGACATCGTGATTATCCACGGGTACGGCAGCTTGTTCTTCGCCTCTGCGCAAACTTTTGTGAAGCAGTTGCCGGTCGCTGATGAGCAGTCGAGTGGCGCGGTGGTGATTCTGCGCCTCCGCGGGGCTGATGACCTGGGGAGCACGATCATTCAGGTCTTGTTACGCTACAAGTCTGAGCTCGAAGCGGCGGGCTGCTCGCTGCTCATCAGCGGAGCGGGCGGCACCCTCATGCGGCAACTGGTCTCGACGGGAGCCATTCTCGAACTCGACCCGCAACGTGTGTTCGCCGCAACTCCGAAGATCGGCGAGTCACTGACGAGCGCGATCGAATACGCCGAAAAGCTCGTGGCGAAGAGCGCCGACTCCGATCAGTAACCGGCCGCCGGCTGTCACCCTCGTGGGGTGAGAAAACGCTTGCGGAGGCGCAACCCCCGCGGAGTATCTTTAGCGCATCGTGCACGGCACGCCTTCTCGTGCACCCTCGCATCACCCTGAGTCTGAGGAGACCCGCATGGCCACCAAGAAGCCCAACATTCTCATTCTCTGGGGAGATGACATCGGCTCGTACAACATCAGTTGGAACAACCGCGGCCAGATGGGCTACCGCACCCCGAACATCGACCGCGTGGCCGAAGAGGGCGTTGCCTTCACTGACTACTACGGGCAGCAAAGCTGCACGGCAGGCCGCGCGGCCTTCATCACGGGCCAGAACCCGCTGCGCACCGGCCTCACTAAAGTTGGCATGCCCGGCGCAGACCTCGGCCTGCAGGCCGAAGACCCGACGATCGCCGAGCTGCTCAAGCCGCACGGCTACCGCACGGGCCAGTTCGGCAAGAACCACCTCGGCGACCGCGATGAGTTCTTGCCGACGGTTCACGGCTTTGACGAGTTCTTCGGCAACCTGTACCACTTGAACGCCGAAGAGGAGCCCGAGGGTGACAACTACCCGAAAGACCCGGCCTTCAAGGCCCGGTTCGGCCCCCGCGGCGTTCTGCACTCGAAGGCCGACGGCAAGGGCGGCCAGACGATCGAGAACACCGGCCCCCTCACCCGCAAGCGCATGGAGACCTTCGACGAAGAAGTCACCGAGCACGCGCTGCGCTTCATCGATGAGGCGCACGAAGCTGATGAGCCGTTCTTTGTGTGGTGGAACACCACGGCCATGCACTTCCGCACGCACCCCGCGGAGAAGCACAAGGGCAAGAGCAACGGGCAGGGTGACTATGCCGACGTCATGGTGGCCCATGACGAGCAGGTTGGTGTCATGCTCGCGAAGCTCGACGAGTTGGGCATCGCCGACAACACGATCGTCATGTACTCGACCGACAACGGCGTGCACTTCAACACCTGGCCCGATGCTGGTGTTACGCCCTTCCGCTCCGAGAAGAACACGAACTGGGAAGGCGGATGGCGCGTTCCGTGCTTCGTGCGCTGGCCCAGCCACATTCCGGCAGGCAGCGTTCTCAACGGCATCGTGTCGCACCAGGACTTCTTGCCCACGTTGCTTGCCGCGGTCGGCGAGCCCGACATTAGCGAGAAGCTCCTCGCCGGGCACACCGCGGGCGACAAGACCTTTAAGGTGCACATCGACGGCAAGAACATGTTGCCCTACTTCATGGGTGAGGTCGACGAATCACCCCGGGACTCGTTCTTCTACATCAGCGATGACGGCGACATCATCGCGATTCGCATGGGCGACTTCAAAGCCGTTCTCATGGAGCAGCGCGCGAAGCAGTTGCTCGCCTGGGCCGAGCCCTTCGTCAAGCTGCGCGTTCCGAAGGTCTTCCACTTGCGGCAAGACCCGTTTGAGCGCGCCGACGAGAACTCCAACACCTATTGGGACTGGCTCATCGACCACGCGTGGGTCATCTACCAAATGCAGGCGGTCGTGGCGGCACAGATTCCCGGCTTCGTGCAATTCCCGCCGCGGCAGAAGCCGGCGTCGTTCAACCTTGATGCCGTCATGGCGCAATTGGAGAACGCCTCCAACGGGGCGATGCACTAGTCGTGGGGGAATCGGAGTCGCCGCCCACCGACACCATGGTGTTGGTGAGCGGCGGCACCTTCATGATGGGGTCGGATTCGCACTACGCAGAAGAGGCGCCCGCGCACCCGGTGACGGTCAGTGATGTCTGGATCGACCGTTTCGCGGTGACCAACGCTGACTTCGCGGCCTTCGTTGAGGCGACGGGGTACGTCACCGTGGCCGAGCGCCCTCTCGACCCTGCCGACTATCCGGGTGCGCCGCCTGAGAACCTCGTGCCGGGCTCGCTGGTCTTCACGGGCACTCGCGGGCCCGTCGACCTCCGCGACCTGATGCAGTGGTGGGCGTGGACTCCGGGGGCCAGCTGGCGGGCGCCGCGCGGGCCCGGCTCGACGATCGACGAGGTGCTCGATCATCCGGTTGTCCAGGTCGCCCACGAAGACGCGACTGCGTTCGCCGCGTGGGCGGGCAAAGAGCTGCCCACCGAGGCGGAGTGGGAGCATGCCGCGCGCGGTGGCATCGACGGCGCGCGATTCACCTGGGGTGACGACCCCGAGCAGCCGGGCGAGCAGCGCGCCAACTATTGGCACGGCGACTTTCCCTGGCGGGCGGATGCTGGCTATGGTTCGACGCGGCCGGTCGGCTCTTTTCCGGCCAACGGCTGCGGCTTGTTCGACATGGCGGGCAACGTCTGGGAGTGGACGAACGACTGGTACGCGATGGGCCACGCCGACGCCGGCGGGTGCTGCGCCCCGGTCGACCCCCGTGGGCCGAGCATGCAGTCAAGCTTCGACCCGCTGCAGCCACAGTTTCCGATTCCTCGACGCGTCGTCAAGGGCGGCTCGTTTCTCTGCGCCGACTCGTACTGTCTGCGATACCGACCCTCGGCTCGACGGCCCCAGCCGATCGACACGGGCATGAGCCACATCGGGTTTCGCTGCGTGCGGCGGCCCTGAACCCGAGCTGCTACCGGTGGCGGCGGTCGATCAGCCTCGTGAGGATGATCGCACTGCGGGTGTGGTCGACGTTGGGGGCGACGCGCACACGTTCGAGAGCATCCTCGAGCGAAGCGATGTCGCGCGAGCGAATGTGGACGATCGCGTCGGCATCGCCCGTGACGGTGCCGGCGTCGACCACTTCGGGAACGGCCGACAGGATGCGCCGCAACTCGTCCGGCGCGACGGTGCCGCGGCAAAACAGTTCGACGTAGGCCTCGACGGCCATGCCGTCCACGGCGGGGTCGACTTGCACGGTGAACGACCGAATGGTGCCGTCGGCGACGAGCCGGTCGACGCGTCGCTTCACGGCTGACGCCGAGAGGCCAACGATGTCGCCGATGTCGCCGTAGCCCGCGCGCGCGTTCTGCCGCAGCTGGTCGATAATGCGCGAATCGATGGCGTCCATGCGGCGAGCGTATTGCACGCGGCTCGAGACGGGGCGGGAGGCGCGAGGGCGGGTTGTGTTGTTGATTAGGTAAGGCTAACCTTAGGCGCGGCAGCGTCGCCGGCATCGTTCTCTTCACTTACCTGGAGCCCCGCCCCCATGCGCATCACCGCACCCCTTTCGTTCGCCGCCCTCGCCACCAGCGTGCTCGTTCTCGCCGGCTGTGCCGCACCTGCGCCGACCGAGACGGGCGACCCGACTGAGCCGACGTCCGATGGCGTCGTCACGCTCTATTCGGGTCGCGACGAGGCGCTCGTGCAGCCGCTGATTGATCAGTTCGAGGCGGCCACGGGCATCGAGGTTGAGGTGCGCTACGGCAACACCGCCGAGCTCGGTGCCCTCCTGCTCGAAGAAGGCGACGCGACGCCGGCCGACGTCTTCTTCTCGCAGGATGCCGGAGCCCTCGGCGCTCTGAGCCAGGCCGGACTCTTCGCCACCCTGCCCGATGACATCGCCGACGCCGTGCCCGCGGGGTTCACCTCGACCGACGGTAGCTGGGTCGGCGTCACGGGTCGTGCACGCGTCGTCTTCTATGACGGCGAACGGCTCACCGCCGACCAACTGCCCGACACGATCGATGAGTACGTTTCTGACCAGTGGGCCGGTCGCGTGGGTGTCGCCCCCAGCAACGCCAGTTTTCAGTCGTTCGTCACCGCGCTGCGCGTGCTCGAGGGCGAAGAAGCCGCAGCCACCTGGGCGCAGGCCTTGGCTGACAACGACCCGCAGATCTTCGAAGGCAACACCCCGATTCTCACCGCGGTCAACGATGGCGTGCTCGAGACCGGTCTGAGCAACCACTACTACTGGTTCCGCGCGGCCGCCGAGGTTGGCGCCGAGAACATGCGCGCGCAGCTGAAGTTCTTGGCCGCGGGCGATGCCGGCTCGATCGTCAACGTGACGGGGGCGGGAATTCTCGCCGGATCGTCGACCGACGCCGATGCTCTCGAGTTCGTTCGATTCTTGGTGTCGCTCGATGCGCAGACCTATTTCGTGGAGCAAACCTTCGAGTACCCGCTGGTGCCGGGGGTCGACGCGCCCGCAGGCCTGCCAAGCCTCGAGAGCCTCATTAACCCCGAGCTCGACCTGAGCGACCTCGACGACCTCGCTGAGACGCAGCGCCTGCTCGCCGATGCCGGGCTGATCTGAGCCATTGCGCGGCGCCGGCAGGACTTCCGTCTCTGCCGGCCACCAGCAGAAACGTGATGCACTAGAGCCATGACCATCGCGCCGGAGCGGGACACGAGCGCCGTCGGGCGTGGGGATGCTCGTCCCGACCGCGCGCGAACGGTGGGCCGCCCGCCCCTCTGGCTGCTCGTCGCGGCGATCGTGTCTGCTGCCGCGGCGTCGATCCCGCTGGTGTACCTGCTGGTGCGTGCGATCGAGTCAGGTTTCGCGTCGATCGTCGAGACGTTGTCGCGAGGTCGCGTGCTCGAGTACGCGGCCAATTCACTCGGGCTCGCCGCCGCGACGACGGCAACCGCGCTTGTTCTTGGCACGGCCATAGCGGTCGTGCTCACGCGCGTGCGCGTGCCTTTCGCACGCACCTGGCTCCTGATCTCAGCTCTGCCCCTTGCAGTGCCCTCCTACCTCGCGGGCTACGGCTGGCTCGTGGCGATTCCCTCCCTCAACGGCTTTCTGCCGAGCTGGTTGCTGCTCACGGCCGTCACGGTTCCGTATGTGACACTGCCAGTGGCGGCAGCGTTGCGCGGAGCATCCGGAGACCTTGAAGGTGTCGCGCGCACGCTGGGGCGCGGGCCGTTGCGGGCCTTCCTCGTCGCGACCTGGCCGAGCGTTCGCCCGGCCGCGATCGCCGGGTCGCTGCTGGTGGCGCTCTATGCGCTGAGCGACTTCGGGCTCGTGGCCATGATGCGGTTTCCGACCCTGACCTGGGGCATCAACGCGGCCTACTCGGCGAGCTTCGATCGCGCTCAGGCGGCGACCTTGGCGTTGCTGCTCGTGGTGCTCGCGCTTGTCGTCGTGGCGGGGGAGCGCACCGCGCGCCGCCAGTTGCCGCGCGCGGCGGCACGCGCCGTCGCCCCCCGTGCGGTCGGACGCGGGATGCTGATCGCGCTGCTCCCCGTTGTCGCGGTCGCCCCGCTCATCGGCGTCGCGGTGCCGATGCTGGGCCTGTTGTCGCGACTACTCGAAGCGGCCACGCTCCGGGAGATTGACGTGCCCCGGCTCATCGAGGCAGTGGGGGCGACGGTGGGCGTTGCCCTCGCCGCCGCGTTGCTTGCGGTGGCTCTCGCGCTGCCGATCGCGGCTCTCGCTGCTCGGTATCGCGGGCGACTCGTCACGGCGATCGAATCGGTGGGGTATCTCGGGCACGCCCTGCCCGGCATCGTGGTCGGCCTGTCGCTCGTGTTCTTTGCGCTCGCCGTCGTGCCGGCGCTGTACCAGAGTGTCCCCGTGCTCGTCTTTGCCTACGCCGTGCTCTTCATGCCGAAAGCGATCGGCACCATGCGGGCAGGGCTGGGCGATGTTCCGCCGCGACTCGTTGCCGTGGCGCGCACACTCGGGCAGTCGCCGCTGCAGGCCTGGTGGCGCGTGACCGTGCCGCTCGCGCTGCCGAGCGTGGGCATCGGCGCCCTGCTGGTTGCCATCGCGACCATGAAAGAATTGCCCGCGACGCTGTTGCTGCGCCCGACCGGGATGCAGACGCTCGCGACAGAACTGTGGAATCGCACGGTGGTGTTCGAGTTCGGTGCCGCGGCACCCTATGCCGCGCTCCTCGTGCTCATCGCCGCGGTACCCGCCATGATTCTGTCGGGTGTGCGTAGCGTGGCCAAGGAGGAATTGTGAGCGACCTCGTCGTGAGCGGTGTGAGCGTGACCCACGGGTCGACGCTTGCTGTTGACGACGTCTCGCTGAGCATTCGCAGCGGCGAGCTCGTTGCTGTTCTTGGCCCATCGGGGTGCGGAAAGACCACTCTGTTGTTGGCGATCGCGGGCCTCCTGCCCGTGCAGTCGGGCACGATCTCGATCGGCGACCGCGAGATCTCTCGGGCCGGCCGCACGCTTGCGCCCGAGAAGCGCGGCGTGGGCTGGGTGCCGCAAGAGGCCTCTCTGTTTCCGCACTTGTCGGTCGGTGAGAACATCGGCTTCGCGGTGCCGCGCGCGAGGGAGGTCGGGCGCGCCTCGCGTTCCTTCCCGTCCGAAGTTCGGGAAGGAGCGTCTGTTGGTGATGGTGCCCCGACGACCCGCTCGGCGCGAGCGGCCCGCATCGCCGAGCTCGCTGAGCTGGTCGGCCTCGGAGAGCTGACGGGCCGTGCACCCAACCAACTCTCCGGCGGGCAAGCCCAGCGCGTCGCCCTCGCGCGCGCTCTCGCGCCCCGCCCCGACCTCCTGCTACTCGACGAGCCCTTCGCAGCTCTCGACACTCAGTTACGGACGGCCTTGCGCCGTGAAGTCGCCGAGCTGCTGCGCGCGCAAGGCACGACTTCGTTGCTCGTGACGCACGACCAAGAAGAGGCCCTCACGCTCGCCGATCGCGTCGCCGTTCTGCACGATGGGCGCCTGGCGCAATTCGGCACGCCCGAAGAGATCTACCAGCAGCCCGCCACCGACTGGGTTGCCTCATTCGTCGGCGATGTTGTCGAGCTCGCCGGGCAGTGGCGCAGCGGCCGGGTCGTGTGTGCCCTGGGCTCGGTCGAGGCCTCCGCCGTCGGGTTCACGCCCGCCAATGGCGATGCCGTGCGACTCATGCTGCGCCCCGAGTGGATCGTTCCGCGCCCCGATCTGCTCGCCCAGGCGGCGGCCGGCGCCGACGCCCGCGTCGCGGCCATCTCGTACGCCGGCCACGACGCGATGATCACGGCCGACCTGGTCGACGGGCCGTCGGTGCAGTTGCGCATGGCCGCGGTCGAGCTGCCCGAGGTTGGCGACGACGTGCGCCTCGCCGTGCAACGCCCAGGGCTTGCGTTCGCCGCGGTCTCGTAGCGCGCCCGCGACTAGGCTCGCGGCATGAGCAGTGCCGACATGCCCGTGCTGAAGCACGCGAACCCCGCCGAACTCCGCGCCCGCGCCGCCGTGCTCGACGCCGCCGACCCGCTCGCCGCGCACGTCGCGCGCTTTGTGCCGGGCGACGACCTCGTGGCCTACCTCGACGGCAACTCACTCGGGCGCCCCGTGGCGAGCGTGCCCGCTGCCCTCGACGCCTTCGTGCGCACGGAGTGGGCCGGGCGACTCATCCGCGGCTGGGACGAACTGTGGCTCACTCGCCCAGCCGAGCTGGGCGACCGTATCGGTGCGGCATGCCTCGGCGCAGCATCCGGCCAAACGATCGTGGCCGATTCGACGACCATCATGATCTTCAAGGTGCTGCGGGCCGCGATCGCTGCCCGACCCGACCGTGACGAGCTCGTCATGCTCGCCGACGAATTTCCGACCGATCGCTACGTGCTCGAACGGCTCGCGGACGATCACGGGCTGACGGTGCGGTGGGTGGATGCTCCCCTCGACGCCGGCATCACCCCCGAGCTCGCCGCCGCGAGTGTGGGCCCGCGCACGATCGCCGCGCTGTTCAGCGGGGTGGCCTACCGCAGTTCGTGGTGGGCTGACATGCCGGCCGTGACGGCGACGGTGCAGGCGGCGGGCGCGCTCATGATCTGGGATTGCTCGCACGCGGTCGGGTCTGTTCCGCTCGAGTTCGATGCGTGGGGCGTCGACTACGCCGTGGGTTGCTCGTACAAGTACTTGAACGGTGGCCCGGGTGCCCCGGCCTGGGCCTATGTCGCCGCGCGGCACCACGACACTCTGCGCAACCCGATTCCCGGCTGGCTCGGGGCGGCCTCGCCGTTCTCGATGACGGAAGGGTACTCACCCGCTCCGGGTGTCGGCTCACTCGTGAGCGGAACGCCGCCCATTCTCAACCTTGTGGCGCTCGGCGAGATGCTCACGCTCATCGAGGCCGCGGGGCTGCCTGCTATTCGCGAGAAGTCGATCGCGCTCACGAACTACGCGATCGAGCTTGTCGACGCCCTCATTCCGGCGGCAACAGTGAGCACGCCGCGTGAACCCGCGCGGCGCGGCAGCCACCTCACCATCGATCACCCCAATTCGGCCGTCGCCGTGCAGCGGCTCTGGGAGCAGGGCGTCATTCCTGACTTTCGTCACCCGAGCGGCGTGCGCATCGGCCTCTCGCCGCTCAGCACGAGCTTTGCTGAGGTCGAGCGGGGCATCCGCGCGCTCGCCACTGCACTCTCGTGAGCGCCGTCCGGGCGCGGCTGGCTAGACCGCTACCGCGACGCGCCGCCTGAAAGGCGGGTCATCGGGACAGCGACGCGAACTTGCGAATCGACAGCGGCACGAACACGAGCAGCAGCACGGCCACGCCGATGAGCACGGTCGCGATCGGGTTCTGCGCCGTCCACGCGTCGCCCACGGGGGTGCCGGGCGGCACGTTGCCGAAGAGCTGGCGGGCCGACTGCACGAGCGCCGAGACGGGGTTCCACTCGGCGAACACGCGCAGCGGGTCGGGCAAGTTCTCGCTCGGCACGAACGCGTTCGAGATGAAGGTGAGCGGGAAAAGGATCAAGAACGACGCGTTGTTGATGATCTCGGGGCTCTTCACAGCCATGCCGAGAAACGCCATAACCCACGAGAAGGCGTAGGCGAACAGCAG
>CAYWZI010000064.1:0-12102 GCA_964462815.1 uncultured Microbacteriaceae bacterium | reverse complement strand
ATCCAAAGCGGAGTGTTTATCTATTTGAGCCAATTGGCGCGTATTCCGCGCAAGCGGTAATTAAAGATTTGTTAAAATTCTCATCAGAAAATAGCGATCCGATCAATCTTTTCATAAACTCCCCTGGCGGGTCGGTATTTGACGCTTTCGCGGTCATTGATGTGATGAACGCTGTTAATGCGCCAGTGAATACTATAGTCCTAGGCAGTGCTGCCTCAGCCGCTTCTTTAATTGCGGCTTTCGGCGCAAAAAGATTCATTACCGAAAATTCCCAAATGATGGTTCACGCTGCCAAAATTGTCAAAGGGCGCGGCAATCTATCAGCAGATGAAGTAGCGTATTTAGAAGAAATAAATTCTAAAATTCTTGGTCTTTACGCACAGAAAACAAACGCAAAAAAAATCGAGCTGTTTTTGAAAAACAAAAAAGACAACTACATTGACGCAAAGCAAGCGATTGAAATTGGCTTTGCTGACGCGATCCTTTCGACTGACGAAATCAAAAAGCTAAAACTTTCCGAACTTTCAAATTTAAAGTTTTCAGAAGAATTTAATTTGTCTCAAAATGAAACAGAATTAAAAAAACTCCACTTACTTAAAGTTTGCTCTTTGAAAGACCGCGGAATTGAGATCACTGCCGCAACACTTGAAGCATTGAAAGCAAACTTTGAGGCGAACGTAAGAGGCCAAGAAATCTCGATAGACTATACTCACGAAAACGATAATGGCGAGAAGAAAGCAGGAGCTTGGATTAAGAGCCTAGAAATTGAAGGCGAAAACCTTTACGCAATGGTTGAGCTTACGCCTACGGCTGCAGAAATGGTAAAAAACAAAGAATACAAATACCTTTCCGTTGAAATCGACCCGCTCTATGAGACAAGCGAGGGCAAAAGATTTAGCAATGTTTTGCTTGGCGGAACTTTCACCAATCGCCCAGCAGTCAAGGGCTTAGACCCCATTAAACTTTCAGAAAATATTAATCAACCAAAAATAGACATGATTTTAGAAAATTTAGAAGTGCAGGCAATTGAAGCCTTGAAAGCCGAAGGCCTTGAAGTAAAAGATTTCCACCAAAAATTTATTGAAATAAGAGCTGAAAATCAACAGCTTTTGCAAGCGAAAGCAACACTTGAACAAAAAGCAACAGAATTTGAAGCCGCAGCAAAATTAGCCGCAGAAATGCTTCAAAAAGAAAAGCAAGCGAAAATCGAAGCTGAAAAGATCCGCGCAGTAGATGATCTGGTTAAAAAAGGTGTGGTCGTGATGGCACAGAAAGAAAAAATCTTACAAAAATTCGCTTCAAGAGAAGAACTTGAGGACTTCTACGCTAACGTTCCAGCGTTGGTCAAAGTGCAAGCCTCAGGCTCTGATGTTACCGAAGCAAAAACAGCCCTGGATCAAAGGTTGGAACAACTGGCAGCTGAAACGAAAATCAGCGTCGAGGATTTCAAAAAATACGGGCTTAAACTTTAACAATTAATTTAAAAAAACAATGGCTTTATCAGAAAACTCCGCGATTAACGATATAAAAGACTTTACTCGCTACAAACAAGCGGTGGCATCAGGTGCCATCCATTTTTATAAAGGTGCTTTGTGCAACTTCAACTCTTCTGGCTATGTGAAACTTGGCGCTGATACAGCTTCGGAAGTTTTCGCGGGTATTGCCCTTGAAGAACTAGACCAAGCCAGCGGCGGCTCAAATGGAGATAATGACCTTCTACTGATCCCTGCCAAGAGCGGCGCGGTAGTAGAGCTTACGCTTACTTCTGTCGCAGTAACAAATATCGGCTCTGCTTGCTATGTCAATGGTGATGATGTTGTAGCTTTGGCTGCGACCACTTCTAACGATGTTAGAGTTGGAACCATCGTTGCTCTTTCAGAAACAACAAACAAATGCTTTGTTAAATTAGATTAATTTTAAAATAAACTAAAAATGACAGTAAAATCTTTTGAAGAAATCGTAGCGGATTTTAACTTATCCGCAAAGACCGAGTTCAATAAACAATATGAAATGTTGGAGCCTGAGCTCCAAAATTTCGCATTCAAATATAATGCTGGTGCCATAGCCTATTCAAATTTCTATGTCAATCTACTTTTCGGCGATGTTCAGGAATGGCAGGGCACGCAGGAATACAGTAAGATGAACAAGGCTATTGAACACAGAATTACTCATAAAGAATACTTCGCCAAGGGAATCGAAATTGATTATAGGCTGCTTACGCGTGCGCAACAAGCCAATTCAATAACTGGTTTGGATATGTATATTAAGGGCATCGGAAATTTAGCAAAATATGGTAAAGATGCGCCCTATGAAAAAATGCTTGAACTGCTTGAGGCAGGAGACGCTTCGACTTACGGGGTCTGCTTCGATGGTCAAAATCTTTTCGACACGACTCACTCTTACAACGACAGCGCAGGCACGCAATCTAATCTTCTCACTGGTACTGGCGCGACTTCTGTTTATACGCTTGCTGCCGATTTGAAAAGCGCGATTTCTGCAATGAGAGGCTTTTACTACGAAACAGACACCGGCAACGGCGCAAACAAGAAGAAAAGAATGTTGAACCGTGGCAATATGAAGCTAATGGTTGTTTGCGACCCATCGCTTTACTCTCTTTTCAATGATTTGAGAGTGATTGAAGTGATCCCTGCTGGGACTGGCGTCAATCAAACTAATTCGCTAAGGAATAGCTTTGAAATCGTCACCCGCCCATTCACTGACACCAACGATTGGTATGTTATCGATGTTTCTGACTCTTCCCAAAAACCATTCCTGATTTCGATGGAAGATGAAGGCCGTCTAAGAACTCCGGCGGACAATCCTGAAGCTCTTGCGAACCTTCAAGCCCTGCGCTATGCTTTCAACGGCATTTCTTACGGAATCGGCTATGGTGCATGGTGGAAAGCCTGCATGGTTGCGAACTCTTAACCATAATTGAGGGGGGAAACCCCCTCTTTTAAAACTAAAAAATCTTATGTTCACAGTAATATCATTAAATAAAGGCTTTTATAAAATCGAAGAAAACGGCATCAAATACAATGTTTCCATAAAAAAATTCGATCAGCTGAAAGCTGAAGGCAAAATCGTTGGTGCAGAAGCACCCGCAATCAAGGAATCTGTAGAAAATGCAGAAAAACTTGATTTGTCTTCTTTAAAAAAAGAAGAACTAATTGAATTAGCTGCAAGGCTAGGCATGCATGGGGATTTGAAAGATGCCAAAAAATCCGAACTTATCGATTTCATCAATAAGCAATAATGACCTACACTACAGCTACTGACATTCTAAAATATTTTAACGGCCTCGCTTATACTGATAGCGAGGGCACTGATAATAATGTTTCAGAAGCGAATGTCGATCAATTTATTGATGAGCAAAGTTTGGTGATTGATCTGATCATAGCCAAAAAATACACTTTGCCAATCAGCGATTCAACCGATCTCAACTATTTGAAGTTGGTATGTGATAAATTGGTAGTGTGTCAAATTGACAAAATTCTAAGAACTTTTGCGATGGCCGATGAGTCTGAAATGGTGCGTCGCCGCAACTATTGCAAAGAGGCGCAAGAAATGCTTGACAAGCTAATGAAGGGCGAAATCTTGCTAAATTCTACGCAAAAAACAACTACAAGTTTTAAATATAATTCAACTAAATTCTACGATAACGATTGCGAATGTAAGCAGAATTTAACCGAGTGCAGTGATGACTAGCTATATTTCTGTTGAATTATCAGCCAAGTCGAAAATTCTACTTGACAAGATCAGCGCGCACGCTGGCGCAGTTTCATTGAAAAACTCAATGAATGTAATAGGAATGCAATATCGAAAAGAAGTTGATAGAATTTTTGCAAGAAAACAGGTTAGAAATCCAAGTTTGAAATGGCCTGAACTAAGCCCAAAAACTGTTGCTGACAAGCGCAGAAAGGGCTTTGGCAATAAAGGAATCTTGGAAAGGACTGGTGAACTGAGGCGGTCAATGACTGTCCGAAACCATCCCGACAATATTACCCAAATTGGCAAAGATTTTGGCGTGTTTGGTTCAAACAACCGCTACGGGAATTATCATGACAATGTAAGCTCGCCAAGAAAGAGATTGCCATTGAGAAACTTTTCAATCCCATCAGACAGCACGCACGGCGTGTTTCTAAGGATTATTGAGGAAGATTTGAAAGGACAATTGAAACACCTAGGAGTTGAGGCATGATTGATTCAGAAGATATTTTAACCTCAATCACTAACTATTTGACAGAAGTGGTTGGCTCAAAAAGCCGCATCAATAACGCTATCGATAGCGTCAATAGCGAAAAAGGCGATAGCATACTGCCGAATGTTTCTAACGATATTATTATCGGGCAAAGGTTGCAAGAAATCAACACTTTTAACAACGGCAGGTTGAATATTGACATAGTGGGCGAGGCGAAAATTCAGCCTGAATATGCGGCAATTGCCAAGACATATTCAGTGGAGATATCTTTCATCGCTAGAGATGATTTTTCAACAAATGCTTTTCTACGCGCACTACGGATGGAAAGAGTGATCAGCGATGTGATGGTTGATTTTTTCAAAGAGAGCCAAGAAGCAGGTTTTATTAGGGGTGAAATAGTTGGCTCATTTACGCCAGAGCGAGTTTTTTTAGGAAATTCCGAATTTAAGGCAATTAAATCAGGAATAGTTTATCAAATCTTAATTCAATAAAATATGAAATCAAAAACAATAAATTACCCAATGACAGAGGACGAAGCCGCTAATTCAAAAGCTCCGCTAAAAGGAGAGGATATTGAAAATGCTCTAAATATTTTGAAAGAAACAAAAGAAAAAAGTGGTTCAATCCCAAGCGATGGCACAAAAATAAAAGTTATTGGTGAAGAAACAAATTTTGACGGAAAAACACTAAAAATTTCAAAAAGTGTTTATGTCAACGGTCGGTCAAAAACCTATGCTGCTGGAACAGCCTGGGAAGCAATCGACGCTTTCGGCAAGAAAAACATTGTTTTTTCTGCCTCAGATTTTAACTAAAAATAAATTAACATGTCATCAGTAGAACGCTACACCTTCGGCGTAAAAGCGGGAATATTTTACGATATTGATACCTTTGCGCCATTGGGAATTTTTCGGGTCATTAGATCCGCTGAATACACGAAAGAAGTCGAAGCAATGCCTCTCACAGGTGGGCATCGCAACGGAGCTTGGGCGATAGAACAGGGCGAGATTACTCACTCGCTTGTTATGACCATTGCTGAACTTCCAAACTTTCTTCTAACTCAGTTAAATCAAGGAGAAGCTACAGACTACACGGGTGAAGATACCAGCGGCTCTGTTGGCACAATCGCAAACAAAGACGGCACGTCGGTTGTGGACGCAACCACTGGCATAGCATCAGTTGCTTTGATTTCTGGCTCAGGCGCAAAATTGCCAGTTGGTAAAGTTGTGGTAAAAGCAACTTCTGCAACCCAAGTTAGCGTTTACGCTCTTGGCGATGTAGCATCTGGCGCAATACCGGTAACTGACGAATTGCCGCTTTTGGCTTCTGGCGTTACCATTGCCAACTCCGGCGCGACAGTTGACCTTGCTGACTACGGCTTGCGCTTTACCTCAGGCTCAGGCACTATCGCAATGACAACTGGCGATACAGCTTACTTTGAAACCAGGCCAGCGAACTCTAAAACTACAAAAATCTCAATGGCTGATTCAAATTCGGAAGTCAAATATGTTGGCGTTATTTTGGTTTATCCAAAAAATGCAGCAAAAAAACAAAGAATTGTTGAATTTTTCAAAGTTGGATTTGCCGGCGGCTTGCCACTTTCTGCCAACACTCGTGAATTTTCAGAGCTTGAAATTACCGCCACTCCTTTGCTTGACGATGATGATCAGGTAATGGAAATGACCGAAGTTCAATGCGTAAGTTAATTTGAAAAAAAATGTCAAATAAATTTAAAATTTTTGAAAATCAAACTGAAGACGGCGATTCTGTCGTCTTCAGGATTTCTGAAAGAGCTGGTGTAGGAATTTCTGATACCGAATTTAGTGCTTACTTTGAAATTCACGGGAGTTTAGGCGGCGGCACTCTTTCGCTGCAAAAAGAATGCAACGACGGCACGTATCGCGAATTTGAAGAAGCAACCAATAATATCACTACATTGTTTCCGTCATCTGGAAAAATGAATGCCCTCCCTATGAATTACAAAGATTCCGGCAATTGGAAATTTGTTTTATCAGGCGCAACCGATGCTTCTCTTTACATTACTGGAATTAATATGCAGGCAGGCTCATGATTAGAATAAATGGCAACGATTACAAATTGAAAATCACTCTCGGTTTTTGGAAGAGCTTAAGTTTTTCTAAGAACGAGCTTGAGACTATAAATTTTATGTCAGCTTCGGGCTTCCAGCCAGAAAGACTATTTGAGGTTGTAAAACTGGCAGTTTTTTTTGGCTCAAAAGCTGAAAAAGGCTGGCACTGCTTGGCAGATATGTCAAAAGAAATATCGGACGAGAATTTTGACGATATTGACGATCCAGAGCTTTTTTCAAAAATCGACCAAGCAATTTACGATTCTTTTCCTGAAACTCTAAAAAAAGTAATTGAAGAGCAAAAAAATAGGATTCTTCAAGATGTTGACGATTCAAAAAAAAAATAACTTTTGAGGAATTTTGTTTTGAGTTAGAAAATATCCTGCTTTCTTTGCTTCCAGGATTCAGCCTAGAGGCTGTAGAGTCCATGGAGCTAAAAGAAATCGAAAGAAGAATTAAATTTTTAGGAGAAACAAAGCAAAAAGCAAAGAGGGCTGAAATAAAAACATTGACAAGCCTAATTCATATGGCCGTAGCCTTTGGCTCAAACGCTACTCGAGATAATAACAGACTTTTTGAAAGAAAAATTGAAGAAATTTTTGGAGAAAAATAATGGCTAACAATAAAATTGTCTTTGATATTCTGGCGAACTCCAGCCAATACGCCGCATCAATGGCCAATGTCGGCAAAGTAAGTGATGACACAAGCAAAGCGATAAAAACAGCCTTCGCAGCATCAACAATCGCAATCGGAAGCACTCTCACAGCGTTTGGGAAATATGAAACACAACTAATCAAGGTCGGAAAGACTGCCGATATTTCTGGCAAAGATTTAGACGATTTTGGAAAATCGGTAATTGCGCTTTCTGCCAAAATTCCACTTTCAACAAACGAGCTTCTAGAACTCGCCGCGTCCGCAGCGCAATTAGGCGTAAAGGGCAAAGACAATATTCTAAAATTTACCGAAACAGTTGCAAAACTTGGCACGGCAACAAATATCGTTGGGGAAGAAGGCGCACAGCAAATCGCTCGATTACTGAACATCACCGGCGAAGGCGTAGGAACTGTAGACCGCTTTGCTGCAATTATCACCAGGCTTGGAAACAATGTTGCTGCAACAGAAGCAGAAATTTTATCAATGGCATCAAGAGTTGGTAAGGCTACAGCTCAATTTGAACTTGGCACTCCAGCAATTTTGGGAATTTCAGCGGCTCTAAAAGAAATTGGAATCGAAGCGGAACTTGGTGGTTCAGCAATCGGCAGAACATTCTTTCAAATTCAAGATGCAGTATTCAAAGGCGGTGAAGCATTAGAAACATTTTCAGCAATCACGGGAAAAAGCGGAGAAGAATTAAAGCAGATTTTTGAGCAGGACGCAACTCAAGCATTCCAACTGTTCATTGATAGTTTAAATAAATTGCCTGCTGACCAAGTTGCAACAGCAATGAGCTCGATGGGGCTAGAGGGCGTAAGGCTAATTGAGGTTGTCGGCACTCTTGCCAAGAGATCAGACTTACTTGCTACGAATTTAGCAATGGCAAGCGATGAGGCCGTAAAACAAACAGCGTTAAATCAAGAATTTGAAAGAGCGGTAGTTAGTCTTGAAAATTCTTTCAAGATCATGAAAAACGAGTTAGTGAACTTGGCAACAAGCATGGGCAAAGAGCTTGCGCCTGCGGCTAAAGAGATCATAGACGAGATGGCGGGTATTTTTAGAGCCATAAGATCAGTTAATGAGGCCAGCGGCGGGCTGATTACAAGCTCGCTTGTGATGGCGGCAAAAATATCGGCACTAGTAATAGCGACAAACAAATTAAAAAATGTTCTGATTTCAACTGGCCTGATTTCTGCCGCAATGGCAAGCCAGATGGGCATTGCGACTACAGCGACAGCCGCCCAAGGCGCAATGTCAGCAGCTTCAGCGATTAAAAATGGCGCGCTTGCGCTTAGTTTTGGCGCAGTAAAAACAGCGGCAATGTCAGCAGTAATGGCAGTGAAAAGCTTTCAAATTGGCCTTGGCAGCTTAGTTGGCGGGCTTTTGATTGCCTACGAAGCAGGCAAAAAACTTGGCGATCTGATTGGAAAATTAGGCGGGCTGAAAACTTCAGAGCAAGACTTAGCGAGCTCACAAAAGGAGCTAAATGGACTTTTGCAAAAAAGAGTTGCGTTAGAAGAAAAAGCTGGCAGCGGTGATGAAGCCGCAAAAACAAGGCTCGACGCGTTAAACCAAGAAATTCAAAAAAGAGAAGGGCTAATTACAATCCTTGAAAAAGAGGTTGCCGCAAGAGCTGGCGCGGCGAGCGGCGGAGGCGGAGGCGAACAAGAAATTACTAGCCAAAGTTTCGCAAGCGCAACCGATCCAGCAATTCTGCCAGATGATCTTTCGGAGAAAAAAGCCAAAGAAGAAGAAAAACTTCAGATTTTTGAGGAAGGGGTAGAAAATAGGCTGGCAGCGGCTCAGCGCGAAGCTGAGTTAATGAAACAAATTGAAGCTGGAGCAACCGTAGAAACAATTGCGGCAATGGAAGAAAGAAACAGACAGCTTTCCGAAATTGAAGCAAAGAAAGCAGAGCTCGATAGAGTAAATCGCGATTTATCGCGTACGAATATTGCGGCGCATGAACAGTCGATACTTGAAAGTAAGCGCAGCGCGATAGAGCAAGAATTGGTCATCATGCAAGAAAAGTTTGACGCGATTCAAGTAAAAACAGAAGAGCAAGAAGCAGCGGACATGGAAAAAAGAGTTGCCGCAAAACAAATTCTCAATCAGAAGTTGACTGAACAGGAGACAGCTTTCTTAGAAGCGAAAAAAGAAAAGGATATTGAGGAAAGAGAGGCTGATATTGAGCTGAAAACAATTCAGGCAGAAGAAGACCTTGCTTTTCTTCAGTCAAAATTAATGACTGAAGAGCAGCTGAAAGATCAGGTGAGGCAAGAAAGACTTTCAAAAGAAGCGGCAAGAAGAAACCAAGAGTTGAAAAATGAGATACAGTACGGAGCGGCCGTGGGCAAGGCACACTCATTTTTTCAAAGCGAAGAAGTTAAAGGCGTCCAATCAACCATGGGTTTAATTGGTCAAATCAAAACAAAAGAGGGCTCAAAGGCTGGCGCGGCGCAAAAGGCCTTTGCCATGGCCGACGCCGCAATTAAGATTCCCCAAGCTATGCTTAGTGCTTATACTTCGATGGTTGGAATACCTGTTGTTGGTCCAGCATTAGCCGTAACCGCTGCTGCTGCTGCTGGTATTGTAGGCATGCAGAATTTAAACGCCATCAGGAGCGCGGAAACACCATCTTACGCAGTAGGAACTGACTTTGTGCCTGCTGATACCATGGCACAAATACACGCGGGCGAGGCAATCATCCCTGCAAAAGAAAATCAATTCTTGCAAAGTGGCGATTTAATGTTGGGCTCGCCAAATTCGTTTGGCGATCAAGAAAATTCACAACCAGCAAGTGTAGTTAATGTAAATTTTGAAGGTGCTAATTTTTTTGGCGATTTCAAAAATAATGACGAAATTATCAACCAAATCTTTGAAGGAATTGCCATTGGCATCAATGAAGGCAGGCTTCCAGGCTTTGAACAAACAACTTTGGCGGTAACTGGATAATGAGATTTTTTGGCTCAAACGAGCTTGCATCATACAACGAACAGACGATTACCGCGAGCAGCGGCGACCCATACCTTTGCTTTTCTGATACCACCAAATTTTCTTACGAAAGCGAAGGCCAAGGCGCGGACGGCGATGTCGTAGAATTTCTGCAAGAATTTACTTACGAAGTCACGCTTGACACAATAGTTGTTTTAGCTTGCAATTTTGCTGATTTCAAAATTTTAACTGCAAGCGGTGGCAGCTTCACAGACATTACAGCAAACGCAACATTGCTCACAAGCCAAAGCGGCACGCATCGCCTTTACAAATTCCCAAGCGAGATTTCTTTCACAGAAATTAAATTTCAGGTTGAGGATACGATTACGGCCAATGAAGAAAAAACAGTAGGTAACATTCTGGGCTTTACCGAGCTTGGCTCGATTTTGCGCTTTCAAAGCGTAAAAACCACTGGAAAAATAAAAAGAAAAGTCAATGAATTAGATTCGGGCGGAGTGGCAGTGATTTCAAAAGGCCAGCAACATTGGGATTTCAGCATAAATTCCGCGCTAATTTCAGATCAAACGGAATTTGATCTCATCGAGACTTTGCAAGCGAGAACAAGCAATTTTTGGTTTTGGATAAACGACGGATATGACGGCAATGAAAAGGTGCTGGTCGAGCCCTATCGATTCCAAGATTTTATGCGCTGCGCAATGACGGGAGGAAGTGCGCCTAGCCACCACAAGAATTTTTTAAACCTCGCGGCAAAAGACCAGTTGAAATTCAGGCAAACGGCAAGAATAGACTACTACGCACCATGACCTACGAAGCAACATATCTGAAATCAAACGCCCTCCATTCTGATTTGATAATTCAGATTAAAAGAATAGATTCAAGCGGTACCTATGAGACCAACTGGCAAGATATTTCAAGCCTAATTGCTAATCCAAGCATTGTGCAAGATTCGATCCCTTCAATGTCTTATAAGTTGGAGAATGAAAGCTATTCTTACGGCGTGGTAAGAGTGCCAGATTGCACGCTTAAGTTGCTTTCGTTAAAAGGCGAATTTGACTCAGAAGATAACAGCTCATCTATTTTTTATGGCTATGTCCGCCACAAATCGCTAATAAAAATCAGCCACGGCTATCTTGATGAGCGCACTGGTAGCTATGATTATATCGAGGTCTATCGCGGCTTTATCAATGAGAAATCAGATAACACCAAGGCATCAAATGATAACACCTGCCAGAACCTATTTGTTGAAGATTTACTTACTTTTCTTCTTAAAGAATACACTTTTAGCGACTTCACGCTTACAGAAACAACACTTGAAGCGTTTCTCTATGAGCTTTTTAATAGATCAGAATTTACGGATTTTTTAACTGTCAGTGCTTCAAATATTGAAGCGGGCTATGATATTCAAAACATTGATACTGCTGCAGTTGAAGGCCAAACGCAGTGGCTTAGAATCTTACAAGATTTATCAATCGGTCATTCTCATCTTTATCAGCGCGAGGGCGTTTTATATTATAAGCCAATCGAGGCTTCAGCTAATCAGAAATATTTTGGACGGGATAAAATTATCAAATTTGACGAGTTTTCAACTGGGATAAATGAGGTTTTTGAGGAGCTCTATTGGGAAGATGGCCTAGCAACATTCATTGCCGATCCGAACCTCTACGGCCAAACTAAGACTTTCGATATCAAGACAATTACCGACGAGACGGATAGAGTGAATATTCTTGCGACAATCGGAACCAGGACTTCGAAAGTCAGGAAAAAATTTAAAGTTTTGGTCATTTTATTTGTTGACATTTTTATTCTGGATTTGGTACAGTTGATAGTTGGTGATTACGAAACAGAAAATGACTTTATTTGGGATCAAAACATCTGGGATGATGCCGAATGGTCTCAAAATATTGGTGCCGCGGCAACTGATAGCGCAAACCTCTGGATGGTGAAAGAAGTAAAACATAATTTTAAAGATTGCACGACCGAACTAATAGTCGAGTCGGTCAGCTGACATATACTCCCCCTATCCCCCTCTTTGCTAGATTTTCAACAAAATTCAGAAAGCCGTGGCTTTTAATATCTTTACCGCTGGCACTAAGGCTAAAGCCGCTCAGGTCAACGCTAATTTTGCGTTCATAGCGGGAGAAAGACTCATTGCCGTTGATTCTTCAAGCGGTGCTGCACTTGAAGATTTCGACATCGGCGATTTGAC
>CAYWZI010000063.1:3491-12277 GCA_964462815.1 uncultured Microbacteriaceae bacterium | reverse complement strand
TGAGGATCGAGTCGACCTCGTCGACGATCGCGAAGAAGTGGCCGCGCTGCACCATGTCGGCCGACTGCCACGCCATGTTGTCGCGCAAGTAGTCGAAGCCGAACTCGTTGTTGGTGCCGTAGGTGATGTCGGCCGCGTACTGCTGGCGGCGCACTTCGGGCGTCTGGCCCGAAAGAATGCAACCCGTCGTCATGCCGAGGGCCCGGAAAATACGGCCCATGAGCTCGCTCTGGTAGCTCGCCAAATAGTCGTTGACCGTGACGATGTGCACGCCGCGCGAGGGAATCGCGTTGAGGTAGGCCGCGAGAGTCGCGACGAGCGTCTTGCCCTCGCCCGTCTTCATCTCGGCGATGTTGCCGAAGTGCAAAGCACCGCCGCCCATGAGCTGCACGTCGAAGTGCCGCATGCCCAGGGTGCGCTTGGAGGCCTCACGTACCGCCGCAAAGGCCTCGGGCAGGAGGTCATCGAGCGACTCACCGTTGCCATAGCGCTCACGCAGCTCGGCGGTCTCGTTGCGCAGCTCGTCGTCGGTGAGGTCTCTGAAGTCGTCTTCGAGCTGGTTGATCGCGTCGGCGTAGGCCTTCAGCCGCCGGAGAAGTCGACCTTCGCCCACCCGCAGTACACGCTCGAGAACATTCGCCACGTCAGTTACTCCACTCGTCAGGCCGCCGCCAGGTGCGGGGCAGCCGGGTCACGGCACGCCGCAGACCACCGCAGAACACGGCGCGCCCATGCTAGCAACTGGAGCATGGGCGCGAGCGTGAGTCAGCGCCGCAGAACCTCAGCCCCGGCGTCGACTCTTCGCCGGTGCCGCCTCCTCCGCCTCGGCTTCGAGGCTGATGACGCCGTAGTTCCAGCCCGTGCGTCGATAGACCACGCTCGGCCGGTCAGTCTCTGCATCGACGAAGAGGAAGAAATCGTGCCCGACGAGTTCCATGTGGTCGACAGCCTCATCGATCATCATCGACGTCGACGGAAACACCTTCTGGCGAATCACCACGGGCGAATACTGCTCGTCGTCGGGCGCTGGCGCGTCGGTCGCCGGCAGGTCGATCGCCCCTGTCGCGACTTTCTCGAGCACCTCGGCCGATGCGGGAGTGATGCTCACGCCACTGAAGGCGTCAGCCGACGCTTCATGCAGCGACACCGGCCGGTGCTTGCCGCGATGCACCTTCTTGCGATCCTTCGCGCGTCGCAGTCGCTCGAGCAGTTTGTCGATCGCCAAGTCGAACGCGACGTACTTGTCGCTGCCCGACGACTCCGCCCGAACAACCGGACCCGGCCCGACGAGGGTCATCTCCACACGATCGTCTCCGGGGCGGCCATTCTTCTCGTGATGCCGCGAGACCTTGATCTCGAGCACGAGAGCGCGGTCGGCGAGGTGCTCGACCTTCTCCGCTTTTTCGGTGGCGTAATCGCGAAACCGGTCGGTGATTCCGATGTTGCGACCGGTGAGAGTGATGTCCACGTCGACCTCCTGAGCCGTCAGCGTGTCGCCTGTCGGTCAGGCGAGTAGTCACGCCTCCTTTCCCTCACGGTAGTCCTCCGCACGGTCGTTGTCACCGGGACCTTCGTCATGATCACCCAAGAATCTCCAGGGGATGCTCGAGGCGCCCACTCGACGCGGCGTCGCAGCAATCGCGGCGCACCCGGCAACTTCGGCTCCAGCGGCGATGAGTGCGAGTGCCGCGGCCCGCAGGGTGGCCCCGCTCGTGACGACGTCGTCGACGAGCACCACGCGGCGCCCGCGCACGCGCGGGCTGACGCGCCACCGCGATGCCGAAACCTCGTGCCGCTCGGCGAGCGTGCGCGCCTTCTGGGCGATCGCCGAGGTGGGGGTGCGCTGGGCACGCAGTCCGCGCGTCGTGAGGAGCCCTGCCCGACGGGCGATCAGCGCGACGGGCTCAAAGCCGCGCCGACCAGCCGCCGCCCATGAACCGGGAACGGGGACCAACAGCTCGGCACTCGTGCCCCGCCACACCCGCTCGACGGCACCGACGAGCGCTGGCGCGAGTGCGCGCGCAAGCTCGGTTCGCGCCTCTTCTTTGAGCGCCAACACGACCCGGCGCGCCACGCCCTCGTAGGGCAGCGCGGCAACCACGGGCAGGTGGGGCGTCGACGACAGCAGACGCGGTGCGGCCGGCGGTACGAGGTCGAGCGTTCCGAGCAGTTGACGCGACTGCAGCTGCGGCGCGCACGAGCCGCACAGGGCGCGATCGTGAGCTCCGCATCCGGCGCACTCGACCGGCGCAATGAGCGCCCAGGCGTCGGCGAGCGCGCGGTGAAGCCCCGCGATGGCGGGGCCGGAGCGAGTGGCGAGGGCGGGATGCACGGCCGAAGCGTGCCCGACTTCGCCGTGGCACGCCGCGCCCCTGGTCGTTCTGGGGAGACCGGGCTACTGCTGTATGCCGAGGAAGGTGGCGCGGAGTCCTGTGTTCTGCCACCCTGACCCGCGCGGCTCGAACACGATGCCGGCTGAGCCGAGCACGCGGATTCCTTCGACGCCGCCATTACCACCGACGATCTGGGTTGCCTCGGGCGGCAGGCCGAGTGGGCGACTGCGCCCACCGACCTCGTGCAGCTCGACGAGTCGCTGTTCTTCGTCAGCGGTTCCCGAGGCAGTGATCGACGCGACCCGCACTTCGTCGATCCAGGCCGCGTCGATCGGGCGCTCGCCGTTGAGAGGAAGGTCGCGAAACTCGCCGAGACGAATCGGAACGCTCGAGCCTTCATCGCGAATGACGGCGGCGTAGACGAGTCGAGGGCCGACGACGCCTTCGAGCATGATCAGCACGCGAGCGCCGTCGCGCGAGATGTCGAGCGAAACGATGCGGGTATCGTCGGGCAGCCCCGACTCGACCTCGTGAATCGTGCCATCGAGCTCGGTGGCGTGAATATCGCCGCCTCGTCCGGGAACGCTCCATACGAACGTGTAGCCGTCGACGCTCGGATCGATGAGGCCCGCGCGGTCGTCGAGCAGCACCGAGGGAGCATCCCCCGTGCTCACCGCCCACACGCCATCGTCGGCGAGCACGGCCGCGAGGGTCGGCGTCGGCGCCAGGGTGACGGCGCTCGCGCCAAGCTCGATCACACGCTCACTCAACGCACCGATCGGCTCGATGCCGTCTCGCGTGGCGAATCCGAACTCGCCGTCGTCCGAGAGCGCAAGAAGCCGAGGGTCGACCTGAGGAACGATGTCGGGCGAGCCGGAGGTCCAGTCGGGTATCGCGACCGCGTTGCCGTCGACCGTGATCTCGACACCCACGAAACCGCTCACAGCGCGCAGGCTCGCCGAGATCTGCAGCCGAAGCCGCTGCCGTTCGCGATCGCCCAACGCGAGCACTTCGTTGGTCAGATCGACTTGTGCGACTCCCGCCGAAATCGTGACGGGCGCGAGGGCGAGTTCGGTTCCTTCGGGAATCGCCGAGACGGTCGCCCCCTGACCGAGCCACGAACTCGGCGGCTCAAGCACGGCGCGCACAATTCGCGTGGCGACTTCGGCGCGCGTCGGAAACCAGCGCAGGTCGGGCACGAGGTTGCGGAATGCGGCGTCCCAATAGAACAGCGTGTGCTGGCTAAACACGCTCGGAAACGCCTGCTGCGAAATGAGGATGCCGTCACCGAGCTCGGCGATGCGCCACTCGCCCTCCTCTTGCACGAAGCGAAACTCCGGCAGGGTCTGCGATGTCGCGACATCGGCAACCGCATAGCGCCCGACGGCATCGACCGAGGCGATGATCGGCACGCTATAGCTGAGTGTCTCGTCATCGACTCGCTCGACGAGACCTTCGCGGCTTCGGACGAGGGTGATCGCGTACGGGTTCCAGACGTCGGCGATGTCGTCGGCGAGATACGACCGGGCAATGCGGTAGTTGTTCTGCGAGGCGGTCGTCGCTGCAAAGAAGCCCGCGAGCAACTCTTCTTGAGTCGCGCCTTCGCTCGGGCCCGAGGGCAAGAACTCGAAGGCGACATCGATGCCCGCATCGACTTCGCCGCCAGCCTCGACGTCGCCCGAGAACGGCACCGACACGCACGCGGTGAGCACCACAGCCGGGAGCACCGCGAGGCCAACCCATCGTCGGTGTGTACGAGAGGCGAACCTAGGCATCGTTCTCCTCCTCGATCGTGGTGTCGACCATCGTGGTGAGCGCTTCCGGCGGTGGCAGTTCAAGCGGTGAGTGCTCGACAGCGTCGCCGCGCTCACGCGGAAGGGTCACCCTAAAGCACGTCCCTTCACCCGGTACCGACCACACGTCAATATGGCCGCCGTGCAGTTGAGCATCTTCGGTGGCGATGGCGAGGCCCAGACCCGTGCCTCCCGTGCTGCGCTGTCGACTCGGGTCGGCACGCCAGAACCGGTCGAACACGCGCTCGAGTTGAGCTGAGTCCATTCCGACCCCATAGTCGCGCACGGCGATCGCAACGGCGTTCATGTCGCTGTCGACGTACACGACGATCGGACGGCCTTCGCCGTGATCAAGAGCGTTACCGAGCAAGTTCTGCAAGATGCGACGGATGCGGCGAGCCTCGACATCGGCCTCGAAGTATCCGCCGGGGGCCACCAGGCGCAGCTCGCTGCCCTTCTCGTCGGCGAGCGGGCGTATCGCCTCGAGTGACTCTTCAACGAGCCGCACCAGGTTGGTCGGCTCGGTGTCGAGTTCGACGGCTCCGGCGTCATACCGACTCATCTCGAGCAAGTCGCCGAGCATCGATTCGAAGCGACCCACTTGTGCGTGGAGAAGCTCGGCCGTGCGGGCTGTGGCGGGTTCGAACTGGTCGCGCTGCTCATAGAGCACGTCGCCGGCAAGTCGAATCGTCGTGAGCGGCGTTCGCAACTCGTGGCTGACATCGCTCACAAAGCGCTGCTGCACGCGCGAGAGTGACGCGAGCTGCGTGATCTGGCGCTGCAAGCTTTCGGCCATGCGGTTGAACGAGCGCGCGAGGGTGGCGATGACGTCTTCGCCTTTCTCGGGGATGCGCTGGTCAAGCTCGCCGGCTGCAAGCTTCTCGGCTGTGTCGGCGGCGAGTCGAACGGGTTCGATCGTGAGCCGCGTGACAAGAAAGGTCACGAGACCGATCGTGGCCACGAGCAACAGCGAGCCGATGAGCAGCGTCTGCTGCACGAAGTCAAGCGTCTGCTGCACGTCGCGCACGTTGTACACGAGGTAGAGCTCGTACTGACCGGCGGTCGGCACTTCGAAGACGCTACCGACGACGAGCCCCGGGTCGATTCCGGTATCGGTCTGCAGGCCGACCGCTTGCGTGTAGAGCAGGCCGTCGTCTTGCGCCACGAGCTCGCGTATCTCGTCGCTGACGACGGTGAGGTCGAACCCGAACGTGCTGCGCGGGGTCATCGTGACGGCAGTGGATTGCCCCGGCGTGCGCAGAATCGCGAACTGGGTGCCACCGGGGTTGGAGGTCGACGACTGAATCGCACTTTGTGCGGTCTCGTTCGCCGCTTCGACGTCGATCGTGCCGTTCTGTGTCACCGAGCTGTCGAAAAGCTGCTGGGCGCTCACGGTGGCTTGGCGCGCTTCGGCGATCACTTGATCTTTGCGGGCTTCGTAGAGGTTCGTCGCGATGCTGATCGACATATAGCCACTGATGATGGTCACGGCGATGGTGGAGAAGAAAACCGTGATCGCCACGGTGCGCACTTGCAGAGACCGGCGCCACAGTCTCTGCGCACGACTCAGCAGACTTCTCCAGGTCAGGGGAGGCATCGCCGCCGACCCCCCGTCAGTGTGCCGCGCCGGCCCGGTAGCCCACGCCGCGCACGGTCATGACGATGCGCGGGTTGTCCGGGTCGAGCTCGACCTTCGCGCGCAATCGCTGCACGTGCACGTTGACCAATCGAGTGTCGGCCTTGTAGTGGTAGCCCCACACTTCTTCAAGCAGCATTTCGCGCGTAAACACTTGGTTCGGCTTCATGGCGAGCGCGAGGAGCAGATCAAACTCCAACGGGGTGAGCAGAATCGCCTGCTCACCGCGCTTCACGTCGTGGCCCGTGACGTCGATCACGAGATCGCCGATCGGAAGAGTCCTTACCGTCGACTGCGGAGTGGGCCGCAATCGCGTGCGAATGCGAGCGATGAGTTCTTTCGGGTTGAACGGCTTCACGATGTAGTCGTCCGCGCCACTCTCGAGCCCCCGCACGACATCGGTCGCGTCGCTCTTCGCCGTGAGCATGATGATGGGGGTTCCGCTGGTCTCACGAATGCGCGTGCAGACCTCGATGCCGTCGATACCGGGCAGCATGACATCGAGAAGAACGAGGTCGGGCTTCACCGACGTGAACGACTCGATCGCCGCGGCCCCGTCAAACGAGAAGTGCGGCTCGAACCCTTCTCCGCGCAACACGATGCCAATCATTTCGGCAATCGCCGCGTCGTCGTCCACAACCAAGATGCGCGCGGTCATGAGGAGCCTCCGCTTCTGATGGGCACTGATTCTGGGCATCGTCGCCGAGAACCCGACTGATGTTCGACCCAGCCTAGACGAGTGTGACAGCATACGTTTCGAGCACACTGATGACACGAAGAAGGGGCGAGACCGTGAGCGATTCCACCTCGTGGGCGTCGCCCGGCTGGCAGCCGGAGAAGCCGACCACCGAGACCACCGCGGGCACCCAGGCGGCAGGGGCCGCGGAGGGCGCATCCGTCGCGACGCCGCCTGATGCCACTGCGCCGTTCGTGTCGCCCGGCGGGTACGCGCCGGCCGAGCAAACAGCAGCGTCGCAGCCCGCTGCGGGGTGGGCTCCGCCGCCGAAGCCCGGCTTGATTCCGCTGCGGCCGATCGACTTCGGGGCATTGCTGGGGGCGAGCTTTCAGGTGCTGCGCCGCAACCCACGACCGACGTTCGGTGCCGCGCTGCTGCTCAATGCACTCGTCGTCATCGCCGCCTTCGGCTTGACCTTCGGAGTCGCCTTCTGGGCCCTCGACCGATCACTGCGCGCGAACGCCGATGATGCCGCCGCGATTGAGGCAGGTGCCATCGGCATCGTCGTGGTGACGGGCCTCATTGCCGTCGCGCTCTCTCTCGTCGCGCAGGCCATGTTGCTCGGGGTCATCGTGCTCGAGGTGTCGCGCGCCACCGTGGGCGAGAAGCTGACTCTGCGCCAACTGCTCGAACTGGGCAAGGGCCGGTGGTGGGCGCTGATCGGCTGGACAGCGTTGCTCTCGGGCGCCCTCATCGTCGGCATCACGTTCTTTTTTGTCGTGGTCACGGTACTCATCGCGGTCGGCGGGCCCGCGGGCGTCGCCGTGGGCATTCTGCTCGGGTTCTTCGGCGGACTCGCGTTCGCCGCCCTGGCCGCCTGGCTCTGGATCAAGCTCGCCCTTGTTCCGACCGCGATCATGCTTGAGCGTCTCCCGCTTGGTGCGGCGATTCGCCGAGGGTGGACTCTCGTGACCGGCTACTTCTGGCGCACCTTCGGCATCTTGCTGCTCATCACTGTCATGGTGCAGGTGGCATCGAGCGTCGTGTCGGCGCCGTTCAGCTTCGCTGCGAGCTTTGGCGGCGCTCTCGTGAACCCCGCGGGCGATGACCTGACCGGCCTCTGGGTGCTGCTCGGAGCCAACATCGTGACGGTCGCGGTCACGGTCGTGGTCGGAGCAATCGGCGCCGTGCTCATGTCAGCAGCCACCGCGCTCATCTACATCGACCTACGCATGCGCAAAGAAGGGCTCGATCTCGAGCTGCAGCGCTTCGTCGAACTGCGGGCAAGCGGGGCGAGCGCACCCGACCCCTACCAGCCTGTGGCGCGGTGATCGTGACCGTACCGGTCGAACCCGATGCGCCGGATGCTCGTGACCTGCTGCTCGATGAACTGAGCGACCCTGCCTACGCCGAGAGCCAGCCCACGTGGTTCGATTTGCTCTCGCAGGCCGTGCTCGACTGGATCGCGAACATCAGGTTCGGCGAAGGCGGAGCCGTCTCACCCATCGTGCTCGTGATTCTGTTGGTGATCGTGGTCGCGGCAGTACTCGCCGCGATCCTGATCTACGGCCTGCCGCGCTGGCGTCGCCGCAGCACCCTCACTGACGAGTTGTTCGGCGAGCGCGATCGGCGCACGGCTCGGCAGTTGCGGCGCGACGCAGAGCGCGCCGCGAGTGCGGGCGACTGGGCCACGGCCATTGCCGAGCGCTACCGCGCTATTGCGCGAGCGCTCGATGAACGCACGATCGTCGTCACCCTGCCCGGCACGACCGCGCACGGCTTCGCGACGGCAGCCGGGCGCCAGTTCGGCACCCATGCCGCGACACTGCAGCTCGCCGCCGATCGCTTCGACGATGTGCGCTACCTCGGACAATCGGGAGACGCCGCAGGCTATGCGCTCGTGCGCGACCTTGACGACGCGATCGATCGAGAACCCTCACCGCTGCCGAGCGTGAGCGAGCTGACTCCCCTCAGCGCGGTGCGCTCGTGACCACTACAGACCCCCGAACTGACGCAGCACCGGGCTACGACACGAGCCTTATCGCGGGAACAGCCAGCGACATCATCACGCCGACGGTGCGGCGAACGCTCCGACGCAGCCTCTACTGGACGGTCGCGATCGTGGTGCTGCTGGGGTTCGGTTTCGTGATGGTTTCGCTCAACGGTGCCGGTCGCGTCGCCGAGCGCTGGGGGGCGGGCGAGACGGCTCCGCCGGGCTCGCGCGCGATCGTCGAAGTGCTGCGCGATCAGGGCGTCGACGTCATTGTCACGTCGACGCTCGAGCGCACGCGCGCCGAGCTCGAGGGCCTCTCGCGTGCCGACGGTGGTACCGGAGCGACCTTGTTCGT
>CAYWZI010000063.1:0-3481 GCA_964462815.1 uncultured Microbacteriaceae bacterium | reverse complement strand
GGGCGACGCTCGCGGCATCCTGAGCCAAGAACAGTGGCCCGGTGTTCTCGGGCTCGCCGACCACACCGTGATCGCCGAGCCGTCAGCGGCCGCGCTCGACGGGCTCGGCATCGATGCTCTCGGCGCGGGCCCGCTTGACGGCGGAGACCCCGAGGCGGGCAGTCCGGTCGGCGACAGTGCCGGTCGGGTGACGCTCGACGCCGACTGCCGCGTACCTGCGGCTCAGCGTGCCGAGAGCATCAGCGCAGCCGGCCAGGGCTACAGCACGATCGACGGCGTCGTCTGCTTCGACGCCGGTCAAGCAGGCGCCGCGCTCGTCAGCCTCGACGTTGACGCCCAAACGGTCACCGTGCTCGGCGCCGGCACCGCTCTGCAGAACGACGACATCACGCGCGCGGGCAACGCGGCACTCGTGCTCGGACTGCTCGGCGAGTTCGAGACGCTCGTCTGGTACCAGCCGTCTCCCGCTGACCTGACCGTGCCTACGGTCTCCGAGTTGACACCCGATTGGGTGAACCCCGTGGCGTGGCTCGCGATTCTCGCCGGGCTCGCGGCGGCCTTCTGGCAAGGTCGGCGGTTCGGGCCCGTCGTCATCGAGAACCTTCCCGTCGTCGTGAAGACGACCGAGACCATGGAAGGACGCGCGCGGCTGTACGCCCGAGAAGGGTCGCGACTGCGCGCGCTCGATGCCCTGAGAGTCGGCACCCTGCGCCGTCTCGCTGAGGGCCTCGCGCTCGGCCGCGCCGCCGGCGTCGACGACATCATCATGGCCGTCACCGCGATTACGGGGCGCGACACGCGATCGCTGCGGGCGTTGCTGGTCGACACGGAACCGGCCAATGACGGGCAACTCGTGCAGCTGAGCGACCGGCTGCTCGAGCTTGAGCGCCAGGTAGCGAGACGCGTCGCACTCGACGATTCGACAGAGAGAATGGACTCATGACCTCGACAGACCTCCGCGACGCCTTTGGGCGCGTGCGCACTGAAGTTGGCAAGGCCGTCGTCGGCCAAGACGGTGCCGTCAGCGGCCTCATCGTGGCCCTCTTGACCGGCGGCCACGTGCTGCTCGAGGGCGTGCCGGGCGTTGCCAAGACGCTCCTTGTGCGCTCGCTCAGTGCCGCCCTCGACCTGCAGACGACGCGCGTGCAGTTCACCCCCGACCTCATGCCGGGCGACGTGACGGGCTCGGTGGTCTATGACGCCAAGGCGGGCAACTTCGAGTTCCGGCGCGGGCCCGTGTTCACCAATATCTTGCTCGCCGACGAGATCAACCGCACGCCCCCCAAGACGCAGTCGGCACTGCTCGAAGCGATGGAAGAGCGACAGGTCACGGTCGACGGCGAAACCCACCCCTTGCCGCACCCCTTCTTGGTCGCAGCCACCCAGAACCCCGTCGAGTACGAGGGCACCTACACGCTGCCCGAGGCGCAACTCGACCGCTTTTTGCTCAAGCTCGTGCTCGACCTGCCCCCGCGCGACGCCGAGCTCGAGATCATGCAGCGGCACGCCGATGGCTTCAACCCGCGCGATCTCGGCTCGGCCGGAGTCACCGCCGTCGTGAGCGCCGACGACATCACGACCGCCCGTGCCCTCGTCGGTGAAGTGCGTTCGTCGGCCGAACTGCTCGGCTACCTCGTCGACCTCGCTCGCGCGACGCGGCAGAGCCCCTCGGTCAAGCTCGGCGTGAGCCCGCGTGGCACCACCGCCCTGCTCGCCGCAGCGAAAGCGTGGGCCTGGCTGCAGGGTGCCGAAGCGATCACGCCCGACCACGTGCAGGCCATGCTGCTGCCCGTCTGGCGCCACCGCATCGGCTTGCGCCCCGAGGCTGAACTCGAAGGCGTGTCGGCCGACACGATTCTGCGCTCGATCGTGCAACAGGTGCAGGTGCCCCTGTGATCGTGGCCGCCGCCTAGTCATGGCCATCACCGGCTGGTTCGTGCTGCTCGTCGCCCTCGGCGTCGTGCCCGTCGTCGCGCTGTCGACGGTCGCGCCCGCGGGCCTCGTGCTGCTCGCCTGGCTGGGGCTGTGCAGTGTGCTTGCGCTGGTTGACCTCGCGCTGGCTGCGTCGCCGCGCGCGGTGCGATTGCAGCGGCAGACGGATGCGCGCGTGCGCCTCACCGAAACCGCCACCGCGCGGCTCTATGTCACGAACCCGTCGCGGCGAACGTTGCGCGGAGTAGTCCGTGATGCGTGGGAGCCCTCGGCTGGAGCCCTGCCAAAGCGCCAGCGAGTGTTCGTTCCGGCCGGCGAGCGCCGCGCGCTCGTCACCACGCTCACACCGTGGCGCCGCGGAGAACGCCGGGCCGCGATGGTCACAATCAGGGCGATCGGGCCGCTGCGATTGGCGGCGCGTCAGGCGAGCATCCGCGTGCCCGGAGAGATCACGGTGTTGCCCGAGTTCGCTTCGCGCAAACACCTGCCGTCGCGGCTTGCCCGCTTGCGCGAACTCGACGGGCGTACGTCGGTCATGGTGCGCGGCCAAGGCACCGAGTTCGACAGCTTGCGTGAGTATGTGCGGGGCGATGACGTGCGATCGATCGACTGGCGCGCGACGGCGAGGCGATCGGGTGGCCCTGGCCCCGGCGGTGTGCCTGCGCAGACGCTCATGGTGCGCACCTGGCGGCCCGAACGCTCGTTCGCCCCGGCGCCATGGAGTTCGAGATCGAAGCCGCCCTGCTCGGCGCCGCCCGGGGTCGGGGGAGCACCGGCCCGGGCTACCCGCCGATCGTAGCCAGCGGCGAGTCGGCGTTGTACCTACACTACACCCGCAACGACCGCAAGCTGCTGGCCGGCATGCTGGTCCTGATCGACGCCGGCTTCGAACACGCCTACTACACCGCCGACCTGACCCGAACCTGGGCCGTGGGCCGCCCCGATCCGGTGCTGGTCGCTGCCTGGGAGCACGTACAGGCCGCGCAGGCCGCCGCCCTGGCCAAGGCCACCCCCGGCTCCACCCTCGAAGCCGTCCACGCCGCGGCGGTGGACCGCCTCCTGCTCGGCTTGATCGACCTGGGGCTGGTCGACGGACCGTTGGACCGCCTGCGCGAGACCGAGGAGTGGCGAAGCTACTTCCCTCACGGGACCTCCCACTGGCTGGGGCTGGAGGTGCATGACCCGGGGAGCTACGGGGGCCCCGAGGGGCCCACGCCTCTGGTCGAGGGCCACGTCTTCACCGTGGAGCCTGGTCTTTACGTGGGGGCGCGCGATCCGCGGGCCCCGCGCGCCCTGCGGGGGGTCGGGATGCGCCTGGAGGACGACGTGGTGATCACCGCCAGCGGCCACCGCGTCATGAGCATCGACCTTCCTCAGGACTTGTTCTTGGACTGAGGCCCGGCGCCGACCACCCGGCCGGGGCCGGCGGGACCGGCTACGAGGCGGCGGGAGGTCCGATGTCCGGAGCGAGGCCACGTCGGGCGCTGGTCTGTGGGGCCAGTCAGGGCATCGGCGAGGCGACCGCCCGCCGGCTGGCGGCGGACGGCTG
>CAYWZI010000062.1:9492-12344 GCA_964462815.1 uncultured Microbacteriaceae bacterium | reverse complement strand
GGGCGCGGGTGCGGGGGGGGCGGCGGGGGGCCCCCTGGTGGGGGGGGTTGGGGCGCCTGGGCGGGGCGGCCGCGGCGACGAACTTCGAGCCGAACTCGCCGAAGTCGAGGTGGGCGCTGCGACGGGTGATGAGGCCAGCCGCGGCGATATCCCAGAAGGCGGTCGAGCCGCCGTTGCCGAGCACAACCTCGTAGCCCTCCGGCAGGCGGAACAGCTCAGCCAGCTGCGCCCGCACACGACCCACGAGCTGCTTCACGGGGGCCTGACGATGAGAGGTGCCCAGGATGCTCGCCGCCGCCGCGAGGTCGGCCATCTGTTCGCTGCGCACCTTCGAGGGCCCGCATCCGAATCGCCCGTCGGCGGGAAGAAGCTCGGCGGGAATCGTGATGTCGGCCATGGCTTCCATCGTACTGAGCGCGTGCGAGTGACTCGGCCGGACCCTGTGGTCGCGCGGCACGACGAGCGGGCCGTCGATTAGGCTAGGCACGCCTGACCTGGGTGCGGTCAGTGGCCACCGTGGAGTCGTGACGAGAGGATGCGCCGTGACCGATCTCGTCGACACCACCGAGATGTACCTGCGCACGATTCTTGATCTCGAGGAAGAGCAGATCGTGCCCCTGCGGGCGCGCATCAGCGAACGACTCGGGCACTCGGGGCCCACGGTCTCGCAGACGATCTCGCGGATGGAGCGCGACGGTCTCGTGCGCGTCGAAGGCGACCGCCACCTCGAGCTCACTGACGACGGCCGCACGAAGGCCGTGTCGGTCATGCGCAAGCACCGACTGGCTGAGCGCCTGCTGGCTGACGTCATCGGGCTCGACTGGGCGTTTGTGCACGACGAGGCCTGCCGCTGGGAACACGTGATGAGTGAGCAAGTCGAACGACGCATCATCGAGTTGCTCGGTGACCCGTCGGAGTCGCCGTACGGCAACCCGATTCCGGGCCTTGAGCACTTGGGCGGTTCGGCGGCGAACGCGTTTCTTGATGGCGTCATCTCGTTGACGCACGCTGCTGCCGCGGGGGTTCGCGAGGCGACTATTCGCCGGCTCGCCGAGCCCGCCCAGGTTGACCCCGACTTGCTGCACCAATTGCGCGAGGCCGGTGTCGTGCCGGGGGCGCTCGCGCGCGTGCGTTCTCAGCCCAACGGGTACGTCAGTGTTGAGGTCGTCGGCCACGACGAAGGCATCGACTTGCCGGCCGAAATCGCACAACACATCTACGTTGCTGAGTGAGGCCTGATCACCTCGTGCGAGGCGGGCGCGTCAGTTTGTAACCTTTCCGTTATCTCCCGTACACTCAAGCAGTTGTCCAACCACACCCAACCGGTTGGCAGCTCTGACGCAGAACGCTTCGCACGCCCGTCTTCTGCCTCGGACCGTGTACGACACGAAACCAGACGGGCCGCCTCTGTGGCGGCGAAGCGCAGGAGCCGATACTTGTGACTGACCATACGAATCTCGAGACGACTGATTCCCGCCGCTCACGCCGCGCAGCTGAAACCCGATCTGCAGTGAGTTCTCCTGCACCGCGCTCGTCGCGTTTCGAGGGCTGGCGCCGCACGGCACTCAACATGGGTGCCATGACCGCCGCGACGGCGATCGTTGCGACGCTCGCTCTGCCGGGAACCTCGCTTGAGCCGGCCGCCAATGCGGAGTCGAACCAGACCGCTGAGGCGATCGCGGCCCTGCAGGCCACCGCCTCGCAAAACATCGAACTGAACGCGGCCGAGCCCGTCGTGGTCGACGCCAGCCGTGGCGAGTTCACCGCCACTGACCCTGCCGCTCTGCGTCGCGCTCAGCTCGCTGCCGAACGCGCTGCCGCTGCCGCCGCGTGGTCGGGCCCGCGCGTCAGTGACTTCTTGGCCAACCCGCCCTACCCCAACTTCAGTCTTGACCAGGTCGTGCAGGTTGCGCTTCAGTACCAGGGCGTGCCCTATCGCTATGGCGGAAGCACCCCGGCTGGCTTCGACTGCTCGGGCTTCGTGCAGTACGTCTACGCGCAGTTCGGCGTCTCGCTGCCGCGCACCGTGAGCGCGCAAGACCGCGCCGGCACGCGCATCTCGCGCGCCGATGCCTTGCCCGGCGACATCGTGATCATGCCAGGGCACAACGGCATCTACATGGGCAACGGCATGTTCATCGACGCGCCCCGCGCGGGTGGCGTCGTGAGCGTTCGCCCGATCTGGAGCGACAACTACTGGATCGTCCGCGTCGGCATCTGACGAGCATCCGTCGCCCTGATTGCTCCAGGGCTGGCAAAGTGAACGACCCGTGAATCGGCGCGCCTCTCGACGAGAGCGCGTCGTTTCTGGGTTAGCCTGGGTTTCTCAGTGCCGCACGAGGCACGAGAGGAGAGGTCATGAGTGAGCGGAGCGACATCCAAACCGTGGATGCACGCGCTGTCTTTCGCATAGCCGTCGCCGTTCGCTGGATCGCGCCCTGTCGTGGTTCCGCGGTAATCAGCACTGTCGTCTAACGGCAGTGCTTTTTTTGTGCCTGAATGGGCACGCGACGACCCTCGCACCGTGAGTCGCTGAGAACCGAAGGAACGCCCGCAGGCCATGCGGGCCCGTTCGACAGGAGCCCAAGACCATGCGCACTCTCGTTCTCAACGCTGGCTACGAGCCACTCGCCGTCGTGTCGTTTCGCCGAGCACTCGTGCTTGTCATGAATGAAAAGGCCACGATTCTGGCCACCGACGGTGAACACCCCGTGTTCGGCATCGAGGGCACTTGGGATCGCCCGAGCGTCATCGTGCTGCGGCGCTATGTGCGCGTGCCGCACACGCGCCAGGTTCCGCTGACGCGCCGAGGCGTGCTGCGGCGCGACGGCAACCGCTGCGCCTACTGCGGC
>CAYWZI010000062.1:0-9482 GCA_964462815.1 uncultured Microbacteriaceae bacterium | reverse complement strand
GACCACGTCGTGCCGCGCTCGCGCGGGGGAGCCGACACGTGGGAGAACCTCGTGGCGTGCTGCCTCAAGTGCAACAACATCAAGAGCGACCGCACGCCGGCCGAGATGCGCTGGCAGTTGCGTGTCACCCCGAAAGCGCCGCACGGCACGGCCTGGCTGGTGCGCGGCATCGAGCGCCCGCAGCCCGACTGGAACGAGTACTTGGCGCCCCTCGCCGCCTAGGCGGCGGGATGCTCGCTGCGGCTTATCCGACCGCGAGCATGCGCCGCAGGGCCTCGACCTGGCGCTGCACGAAGTCGACCGAGACGGCAGCCGTCGGCTCGGAGGCGTCGAAGCCGTGGTACGCGCCCTCGATGACGTGAAGCTCGATGGGTACGCCCGCGTCGGTGAGGCGGCGTGCATACTCGACATCTTCGTCGTGGAAGAGGTCGAGCGTTCCGACGCCGATCCAGGCCGGGGGCAGACCGGTGAGGTCGCCGCGGCGCGCCGGCACCGCGTGCTCGAGAGTTGCGGCGTCGAGGGGCCTGGCGGCGGAGCCGGCGCCCGGTGCAAGTGCCTTGCCTTCGCCGAGATACATGCCCCAGCCCAGGCGATTGCTGGGCCCGTTCCAGAGGCGGAGCATGCGCGGGTGGGCGGCGGCGGATTCGTCGGTGCGGTCATCCAGCATCGGATACGCCAACACTTGACCTGCGAGAGAAACCTCGCCGCGGTCGCGCGCGAGCAGCGCGAGGGAGGCGGCGAGCCCGCCGCCGGCGCTGAGGCCGATGACGGCGATGCGCGCGGGGTCGACGTCGGGCTGTGCGGCGAGCCACTGCAGGGCGGCGTAGCAGTCGTCGAGCGGCGCGGGGTAGGGGTGCTCGGGCGGGAGGCGGTAGCCAACGCTCGCCGCGACCGCTCCGAGCTCGTCGGCGAGGCGCCGACACAGTGGGTCGCCTTGCACGGCCGAGCCGATGATGAGGCCTCCGCCGTGGAGGTAGAGGATGCCCGGGCGACGCTTGCCAGCATCCGTCGCCGGGGCGGTGAACGGTCGCTGAACCCGCACGGAGGCGCCGTTGCCCAGGTCGACGAGCTCTCCGTCTGTGGGTGGGCGGTTGCGCCCGATCCGGGTGATGGCGCGCAGTAGCCGGCGGTTGCCCCGCGTGGCCGAGGTGCGCGGCATGAACCGCGCGCGCGTGAGGTCGGGGTGGAAGGCGGGGGCTCCGTTGCCATCGGTCATGGCACGACTCTAGAGCCCCCGCCCCTCGTTCTACTCCTCGTCGAGCGGCAGATCGCGCCGCTTGCGCCGCCCGCGCACGAGGAGCACGATGCCGACCACGGTTGCGGCGGTTCCGATCAGGAAGACCCACGGGTATTGGAAGAACACCACGTAGATCGCCTGCTCGATGAACGACGGCGGTGCCGCTTCGGTCAGCACCGCGTCGATCGAGAACACCGAGCCGGTCTGTGTGCACCACGACGTCGCTCCAATGGTGGCGCCCTCGACCCGCAGCACGCCATCAGTCACCGTGGTGCGCACCCGTTGGTCAGAACCGTTGAGAATTCCGGTGCGCGTCTGGTGAATAATCTCTCCACCCTCGACGAGGAAGAGAGGCGTGATGATCGGGTACGGACCTTCGGGTGTGCGACGCGGAGGAGTGACGTGATACCCGAGCACGGCCGTGATCTCGTCGGCCGTCATCAATGATGGGGCATCGCCGAGCTCTGCAAATGCTGCATCGGTCGGGGCCCACACCGTCTTGTCGGCGAGCTCGGGGTCGCCGAGTATCGCGTAGCCCTCGGGGTCGAAGTCGGCGAAGTAGCTCAAGAACGTGCCGTGTTCTCCCGTCGCCTCGAGAACGTCGAGGATGCTCAGGCCGGCTCCCTCGTTCTCGCACACGAACTCGTAGTCACCGGCTGGAGTCGTCACTGAGGCGGGCGTGACGGGTACGGCCTGCGAGGGCACGCCCACGCCGAGAACGCTGAGCGTCGTGATCGCAAGAGCGGCGCCCAGTCGTGTCGCCGCAGTGTGTCGTTGTGTGGTCATCGTCATGCTCACATCATCGCGCCGGCAACGAGGGCGCCGATGAGGAATCCGGCAGCGACGGCCCAGTAGGCAGTGAACACGATGCCGACGTTGCGGCCGTGGTGTGAGACGCGGGGGTGGCGGCCGAGGAATTTCACACCGGCGTGGTTGGCGTTGACGAGCATGAAGAGCACCGACATCACGGCGAACATGAGGTGCATGGGCGCACGCTCGTCGAACGGAAGCCCGAGCGTCACGATGGCTCCGACGGCAACCGAAATGAACGCGAGCGAGCCCTGGCGCTGTTCGAAGAGCATCAAGAAGATGTAGTCCTCCGACGCCTTCTTTTTGCCGGCCGGCCCTGCGTCGCGCGCCGCGTCGAGCATGGCCAGCTGTTCTTTGTGGGAGAGCGCGGATGCTGCGCTCGGCACGCCCGGACCAAAGAACGGCAGCACATACCGAACGATCCACCTCGAGAGCATCGGGGAGATGACCTCAAACGAGTGGAGGATTCCCGGGGCAAGCAAGAGAATCAGGCCGACGGTCGAAACGAAGGTGGGGGTCATGAGGGCTCCAAAGGTTGCGGGTGCGCCCAGGTCATGGGCACGGACGAACGCTCACCAGCCTGCCGCCCATGGGGAATGAATGCTATTCCTTCTTGATGAATAGTTTCGAGAAGCTCGTGAGCAGGCGCTCCATCGGCCCCTGCGAGAATCGCGTTAGCCACAGGTGCGCGATGAGCGCGAGCACGGCCGTCACGCCGAGAGCGATGAGCACCGCTGCCCAGTAGGGCACCTGCTGGTAGAGCCCCAGACCCCACGCGCTGAAGACCAAGCTCAGCACGAGCGACTGTGAGAGGTAGACGGTGAGTGACATGCGGCCCATGGGCGCGAGCCCGCTCAGCAGTCGGGGGCGCGCCTGCACGATCCAGAGGATCAGCCCGATGTATCCCACACTCAGAAGGGGTGCGGTCAGGAAGCCGCCGACGACTGCGATCAGATCGAGGGTGGCGCTGGGGGTGGCAGAAAGCAGGGTGGTGATCCAAAGCACTCCGAGTGCGGAATGAACAACAAGGCCGAGGCCGAGACCCCAACTGAGCATCCGTCGCAGCGTTGACGGTGCCACGCCCCCGGTGCTCAGCATGCCGGATCGGGCGGCGAGCACGCCCGCGAGAAAGGCGATCAGGGTCAGCACGCCCTGGAGGGCGACGATCAACACCCCTCCTGATAACCACAGCTCGGCCCTCGTCGCGATCGACTCGAGGTAGGTGCCTGACACGACCGTTTGCTCGAAAGCCAGAGCCGCTGAAGACCGCTCGGTCTCGGCGGAGAATCCTTGGCTCTCGCCCAGCCAGGTGAGGGCCACGAGGGCCACGAGCGCGACCGCGAAGATGCCGTAGATCCAGGTAATCCAGCGCACGATCACTCTTCTCGACCTGCCGTAGAAGGCGAGCAGCACGAGAGCGAGAACCCCATAGAGAAAGAGAATGTCGCCGATGAACAGCAGCACGGCGTGGGCGATACCGAGAACGATGAGGCCAACCGAGCGCGTCGCCCAGCGCCGGCGCCCATTCACGGGGTCGCGCAAGAGGTAGTGCGCGCTGTAGCCGAAGAGAAACGAGAAGATCAGGTAGAACTTGCTCTGGGCGAGCGTGAAGACCAGAAAGGCGGCGACGGAGTCTCCCCAGCTCGTGAGCGCGTCACTCGTGACGCCGAGATCAACCGACGCGGCGAAGAAGCCGACGTTGACCACGACGATTCCCCACAGGGCGAAGCCGCGCAGAATGTCGGGGGCAGTGTCTCGAGTCGACAACGTCACGGGGACTCCTAATGGTGGATGGCGCGGGAAAGGGATGCTCACTACACTGACCGACAGCAGGGATTGATCTCTATTCCCTCGGAGGGAATGACATGCCCCACACTGACGCTTTCGGCACGACATTGCGTGCCGTGCGCTCCGAACTCGGCCTCAGCCAAGAGGCGGTCGCGCACGCGATTGGCACGACGCAGCGCCACGTGTCGTTTCTCGAGACCGGGCGCTCAACGCCAACTCGGGCGATGCTCGGGCGGCTGACGACTGGGCTGTCGCTGAACGCGGCACAGCGGGCAGTGCTCTTTCATGATTCGGGTTTTCGCAGCCCCTATCCGACACGCACGGTCGAGGGTGACGAGGTGCAGCACACCCTCGACCTGATGCAGTCGCAGGTGCTGCGTCATTGGCCGTTTCCGGCTTTCGTCGTCGACCGCGACTGGAACTTCTTGCGCACCAACGGGCCGGGCGAACGCATGGTCGCCTCGTTCGGCGGGGTGCCGAACATGCACGCCATGTTTCTCTCGCCCGACTTCGAGCCATTGGTGTCGAACTGGCAGCAGGCGAGTGCGAGCTTCTACACGCGCATTCAAGAAGTTGCCCGACGGTCGTCGGTCGTGCGCGAGGCCCTCGACGCGGCCGAGGCCGAGGGACGCTTCGACCACGTCGCCCGCGTGCTCGGCGGCACTGACGAACTGCCGGTCTACATTCCGATCGAGGTCACCCTGCCCGAATTGGGGCGTATGCGCTTCACCTCGCTGCACGGTCGCTGGATCTCGATGCACGACGCCCTCGCCGAGCAGTTCGAGGTCGAGCTGCTCGTGCCCCTCGACGCCGAGGCCGAGCAGGTGGCGCATGCCGCCTTCGGAGGCTGAGTTCGACACGCTCGGCCACTGATCCGCCGCACCACAGCACTCGTTCGCTCACCACCGGAGGCAACCATGCTCGGCACCATCGTTCCCACCGTCCGCGACGGGCTCACTGTTCACACCTACATTGCGCCCGTCGAGGGCTACCTGGTGACGACCCATATTCTCGAGTTCGAGACGCAACTCGTCGTCATCGACGCTCAGTACGAGCCCGCCCTCGCCGCCGAGGCCTTCGCCCACGCGCAATCGATCGGCAAGCCGATCACTCGGGTCTACCTATCGCACGACCACCCCGATCACTGGCGTGGTGCTGCGACCTTCGAGGCCCCGATTTACGCGCTCGCTGCGACACGCGATTCGATCGCGGCGGCGGTGGATGCGCTGGCGGCGTCGGCCGCGGAGGGTGGCGGCGACGTGCCTGGCCCAGCGGTCATCCCGCACCACATCGTCTCCGTCGGGGACGAGACGATCGACGGAGTCACCCTGTCGTTCGACGAGTTTCACGATGCCGAGTCGGCCGTGTTGCTCGTCGTATCGGTGGAGTCACTGGGTCTGGTGTTTGCGCAAGACCTCGTCTTCAACAACGTGCATCTGTTCATTGCCGAAGGCCACCTGGGCGGGTGGCGAGGCGCGATTGAGGCTCTGAAGGCTCGGGACTACAGCGTGGTCTTCGCCGGTCACGGTGCACCGGCGGGAGTCGAGTTGTTCGACTTCGTGCTCGCCTACCTCGCGGTGGCGCAGCCGTTGCGCGAGAAGGCGACCGGGCCCGCTGAGCTCACGAATTCCCTCATCGCGGCCTTTCCCGAGGCTGGCGGGCGGGGGCTTCTCGACATCCAGGCCAGCATCATGTTTGCCGGTGGCTGATCGCAGCGTCGGTGGATGCTGGTGACGGAGCACTGCCGCGCAGCGGCAGCTCGACGCAGAACACGGCCCCCGGGTTGCCGGGTCGAGCCGTGATTCGCCCACCGAGCCGTTCGGTCAAGCGCGCTGCGATCGACAAGCCGAGCCCCGAGCCGACCGGCCGCGTGTCGCGATAACGATCGCGCAGCCGTGCGCGGTCGAATGCCTCGGCCGCGTCGGCGTCGGTGATTCCGGGACCTTCGTCGGCGACCGCGATGGCCACAGCGTCGCTCACGGCGCTCGCCGTGATGGTGATGCGCGTGTCGCCGGGGCTGACGCGCACGGCGTTCTCGACGAGGCCGTCGATGATCTGGCGCACCCGGTGCGGGTCAGTGCTGACCTCGGGCACTGTGCCGCCGATCTCGACGACGAGCTCGATCTCGGCGGCGTTCGCGCGAGCCTTCCAGGCTTCGGCAACCGACTCAACGAGGTGCGGAATCGACACACCGTCGACCACCGCGAGCGAGAAGTCGTCGGCGTCGAGCCGAGCCAGGGCGAGCAGGTCATCGGTAAACCGGGTGAGGCGCGCGGTCTCGGTCGTGAGCGTGGCTCCAATGGTGGTCAGTTCGTCGGGCCGTACAGAGCCATCGGCCATCGCCTCCGCATAGCCGCGCAAGGCCGTCAGCGGGGTGCGAATCTCGTGCGAGATCGAGAGCAGGAACTCGCGCTGCCGCGCTTCGGAACGCGTGAGTGCGTCGTCGAGAGTCGTGAGCGCAGCATCCACCTGGTCGATCTCGGCGACGCCGCTGGGGGACCCGCCGATGCCACGCTCGCCTCCTGCGAGTCGACGCGCTCGACCGGAGAGCGCGGTCAACGGGCGGCTGAGTCGACGCGCGGCGAGAATCGCCGCCGCCGCCGCGACCCCGACGCCGACCAGCAGCGCGAGGCCTATGCGGCCCACCACGGCGAGAGCGAGCGAGCGCACAGTCGCCGCGTCTTGCGCGACGACGACGCCCCCTCCATCGGCCGACGGATGCCCTTCAACGAGATAGTTCTGCCCGGCGACCCGCACGACCGTCGAGACGGGGTTGCCCGCCCGAAGCTGAACGATCACACGTCGTGGAACGTAGTCGGCGGCAGAGCCCGCCGGAGCTCCGCTTGCCGGAACGAGCGCGACCAGTTCGCCGGCGACTGTCGATAGTGACCGAACCAGGCCGTCGCGCACATCGGGCTCCGCGCGGGCAAGCCTCTCGGCTTGCGACTGCAGAGCGTTGCGCGCGGCGGTCGTGTCGACGGAGCGCACGAAGCCCACCGAAGCAATCGCGGTGACGAGCACGGCGACGACCGAGACCAGCAGCGTGACGACGAGCAGTCGGCGGCTCACGGGCTGCGCGGGTGCTCGCCGCGGTGTGGCATCTGTCATGTGTCATCTCGCAGCGCGTAGCCGACGCCACGCACCGTGCGAATCGGATCAGGCTCGCCGAGTTTGGCGCGCAACTGCGCCACGTGCACATCGACCGTGCGGGACTCGTTGTAGTCAGCTTGGCCCCACACGGCCGACAGCAGTTGCTCGCGACTAAGCACACGACCGCGGTGTCGAGCAAGATGGGCGAGCAAATCGAACTCGGTGGTCGTGAGCACGACCTCAGTGCCATCGACGTGCACGCGGCGCGAGGCTGAGTCGATCGCGAAGCGGCCGACGACCACTCGCGCTGACATCGCGGGGCCATTCGCACGCCGCACGAGCGAACGCACCCTAGCGACGAGCTCGCGGGGCGAGAACGGTTTGGTGAGATAGTCGTCGGCACCGAGCTCGAGGCCCACCACTCGATCGACCTCGTCATCGTGGGCGGTCACGAAAATGACGGGCAACCAGTTGTCGTCAGCGCGGAGTGCCCGCACGATGTCGGTTCCGTCGAGCTCGGGGAGTCCGACGTCGATCACGGCGGCCACCGGTGCTAGCCGACGGATGTCAGCGAGCCCGGCACGGCCATCGGGCGAGACGTGAACGCCGAACCCGGCTTCGCTCAGAAAGCGACGCTCGAGTTCGGCGATGGCACGCTCGTCTTCGACGACGACAATCAGTCCGCGGTCGGGCTCCATGTCGCCATTCAATCGCGGCTCACGGTTCGTCGCCTAGCCCCGCATTGCGCTCACCCTCGTCAGCGTCGAGCTCACTCTCGTCGATTGCCGATTCGGCTTCGTCGAGCAAGCGGGCGATCTCGTCGAGGGTCGCCTCGTCGCTGTCGGCAGCGTCGCTCGCGACCGGGGCGGGCGGTGCATCTGGGGTGCTCGCGTCGGAGAACCGGCCGCACCCGGTCAGCATCATCGCGATCATGAGTGCCGCGGTGATCGTGGCGGCGGATGCTCGCTGTCCGCGCACGATCGTCATCGTTGCTCCTCCCACAGTTCGCGAGCGGCACTGACCGCGTCGCGCGCGGCGGCACCCGCGTCACGCAGCTCAAGCCGGAGGTCGGCAAGCACCGTTGCGTCGTCGTTGTAGTCGGCCGGCGTGACCGCGAGCGCAGCATCCGCGATGCCGTCAGCGCTGGCCGAGGCCGCGTCGATGAGCGAGCGCAATTCTGCGAGTCCGTCACTGTTGTCTGACACCTCGACGAGGGCGTCGTACGCTTGCTCAAGTCGCGGCAGGGTGACCTCCGTCAGCCGATCGGCACCCGCCGCGTAAAGCGCTTGAGGCAGCGAGACGGCGAACACCCGGTAGTCGACGAAGATGCTCTGGTAGGTCTCCAGCGCTTCAACGGCTGTGGTCTCGGCGGCGATCTCGTCATACAGCGCCTCCATGGCGGCGCGGTCTGCCGTGAGCTGCTCAACGATCACCGAGCGGTGGTCATCAGTGAGAGCGTCGGCGTTCTCGATGCGGTCGAGGGCACGATCGATCGCGCGAATGCGCTCGTCGGTCGCCCGCTCGGCCCGAGACTGAATGGCCTCAAGTCGGTCGGTGGGCTCGGTCGTGACCGGGGTGCCGCTCAGCGTGAGGCCGACGATCAGGGCGCCGGCAAGAAGACTGTTCATGGTGAGACTCCTCTCAATGCGTATGGTCACCCAGTGAGGCGACTGAGATGACTATCAGCGGTGGAGGTAACCGCAGAGTCACTCGAATGTTCGGGGAGTTTAAGGGTTTGCGGTGTCGGGCAATGGCTGGCTGTTCGCCGCCCCGGCCTTTCCGCGGCGCTATCGTGACCTCATGCCGGTGAGCCGCTTTGAGAGCCCGTTGACGGGAGGGCATCCGAACTCGCTTGGAAACACCGAGAGCGTCGTCGACGAGGTGCTCGCCGATCGGGCGCTGCTCGCCGAGCTCGTGGCGTGTTATCGCAGCGAGGATGCAGTCGTGCGGCTGCGCGTGTCGAGCGCGGTCAAGCGGGTGGCGCAGCAGCGGCCCGAGTGGGTGGCCGCGCACCTCGACGACTTGCTCGGCTGGGTCGCCCAGATCGACCAGGCCTCGACCAAGTGGACGCTCTCGATTCTCTTCGTGCTGCTCGACGCCCACATGAACCCGCCGCAGCGCGACGCGGCCATCGCCCTCATGCAGGCGAACCTGCACTACGACGACTGGATCGTGCAGAACACCACCGCCGACTCTCTCGCCCACTTCGCCCGCCAGCGCCCCGAGCTGGCTGTGTGGCTCGTGCCCGAGCTGCGCACGCTGACCACGAGCCGCCACAAGTCGGTGCGCGGTCGCGCGGCGAAGTTGCTTGCGTCGCTGGGCGCCCCCTAGCCACAACCCGGCGAATACACTGGATGCACCGCCTCTGTAGCTCAATGGAAGAGCAGTTCCGTCCTAAGGAAAGGGTTGGGGGTTCGAGTCCCTCCAGGGGCACCGACTCGTCGTGGCGCGGCTTGAACCGCGCAACTACTCTGAACCCATGCCGAAACGTCGTGGGTCGAGGGGGTCGCTGCTGAGCATCCGTTCGCGCAATTCGGTGTTGTCGGTGGGCAGCTCG
>CAYWZI010000061.1:0-12710 GCA_964462815.1 uncultured Microbacteriaceae bacterium | reverse complement strand
GACGCGCGCGACGGCGAGAGCGTTTCGCGTGACCTTCTCGATGGTCTGATTGCCCATGACGGTGGTGACGGCGAGCAGGTCGATCGCCGGCGACCCATGGGCGAGCAGCATGGCGACGGCGTCGTCGTGGCCGGGGTCGCAGTCAAGGATGATCTTCTCGGGGGTCGCATGCGCCATGGGCCGAGCCTAGTGCAGAACTGCATATATGAAAGAGACTTGCGCATGTGTAGAGTGCGCTCATGAGCACTCGCCCCGCATCGCACCACGACGATCTCGCCGCCCGCGGCGCCGCGCGCATCGACTGGATTCGTTCGCGCATGAGCCTGCTCGCTGACGTGCGGGCGCGCTTTGCCGAGCAGCGACCTTTCGAGGGGCATCGCGTCGGCATGTCGCTCCACCTCGAGCCGAAGACCGCCGTGCTGCTTGAGACCTTGCAGGCGGGCGGCGCAGAGGTCGTCGCGACCGGGAATCACGGCTCGACGCAAGACGACATCGTCGCGCACTTGCGCGGCCAGGGCATGACGGTGTTCGGCACGCGCGCCGACACCCTCGAGCAGCACCACGAGAACGTTGCGGCAGTTGATGCCGCTCGGCCGAGCATCCTGCTCGACAACGGGGCCGACCTCGCCGCGCTCGCCGCGGCGCGCGTTGACCCTGCGGCGCTCGCGGCCGGCGACGCGACGGGTGGCACGGGCATCATTGGCGGCACCGAAGAGACCACGAGCGGCGGCATGCGCTTGCGCACCGAGCTCGCCAGTCGCATTCCGTTTCCGCTCATCGTCATCAACGACTCGTTGCTCAAGGCGATCGGCGAGAACAAGCACTCGGTCGGTCAGTCGGTCGTCGAGAGCATCATGCGCATCACCAACCTGCGCATCGCCGGTCGCCGATTCCTCGTCGCCGGCTACGGCTGGTGCGGGCGCGGTATCGCACAGTACCTGCGTGCAATGGGCGGCAAGGTCGCGGTCACCGAGACGGACGACCTCAAGGCGTTCGAGGCCGCGTGGGATGGCTATCGGGTCGGCGGCATCGTCGACCTCGCGGGGTGGGCAGAAGTGGTCATCACCGCAACCGGGCACCCCGACGTTGTCACGCACGAAGTCGTCGATGCGCTCGCCGACGGCACGGTTCTCGCGAACGCGGGCCACTTCCCGTGGGAAATCGACGTGCCGGGGCTCTACGAGCGCGCGACCGCCCGCACGAGGCTTGACGAGGCCATCGAGCGCATCGACCTGCCCGGCGGTCGCCACATCATCGTGCTCGCCGAAGGGCGCATGATGAACCTCGCGGGCCGCGAACCCAAGGGTAACTCGATCGAGGCCATGGATCTCGGCTTCATGCTGCAGGCGCTCTCGCTTGAGCGCGTGGCGCTCGACGCGGCGGGGCTCGTTGCGGGGGCCCAGCCGGTTCCCGATGACATCGAACGAGAAATCGCCCGACGGATGCTCGCCGCCATGGGCGCGCATCGATGAGCATCCCGGCACCGGACTACGGCGTGCCGGCGGTCGACAAGGCCCTCGACATTCTCGAACTGCTCGCCGAGACTCCGGAGCCGCTCACGCAGACCGCAATCGCCGAGGCGACCGGCCGCAGTGTGGGGCAGCTCTTCCGCGTGCTCGTGACGCTCGAGCGCCGGGGGTTTCTCGTGCGCGAGCGCGCGGGCGGCTACCTGCTCGGCTCGCGCCTGTTCGACCTCGCGCACCTGCACGAGCCCTTGCGGGGCTTGCGCGCCGCGGCGCTACCCGCCATGCACGAGCTGGCCGACGAGGTGCGACAGAGCTGCAACCTCGCCGTGCTTGAGGGGAACCGCGTGCGTGTCATTGCGCAGGTCGAGTCGCCCGCCGACTTCGGCTATCGGGTCCGCGTGGGTGCGTTGTTCGACGCCGCGACGACCGCCACAGGTGAGGTGCTGCTGGGCACCGTCGAAGTCGTGCGCGCCGACGCCCTGCAACACGGCATTACCGATGTCGTCGTGGCCGTACGATCACCCGCGGGGGCCACGGTCGCCGCGCTCACGGTGCCCTACGTCAGCACCAGTTTCAGCACAGTCGCCCACGAGGCTGTGATCGATCGCACGCGGTCTGCCGCGCTCGCAATTACGCGGCGTCTGGGCGAGCTGAGCGGGCGCGAAACGAGGGTCACGACTCGGTAACGAACCGGTAGGTTGGTGACCATGACAACGGCGACACCGAACCTGCTTCCCGGCACCGACCTCGCACTCGAGCAGCTGCCGAAGGTGTCGCTTCACGACCACCTCGATGGCGGGTTGCGACCGCAGACGATCATCGAGCTCGCCGACGACATCGGGCTGGCCCTGCCGGCGACCGACGCAGCGTCGCTCGCCGACTGGTTTCTCGCCCAGTGCACCGCCGGGTCGCTCGTTGAGTACCTGAAGACCTTCGAGATCACCACGGCCGTCATGCAGACGAGAGCGGGCCTCGAGCGCATTGCCCACGAGTTCGTGCTCGACCTTGCCGCCGACGGCGTGGTGTGGGGCGAGATCCGGTGGGCTCCCGAGCAGCACCTCACGGCGGGGCTGAGCCTCGACGAGACGGTGGACGCCGTGCAGGCGGGATTGGACGCCGGGGTCGAGGAGGCGCGCGGTGCTGGTCACAGCATCCAGGTCGGCCAATTGGTGACCGCGATGCGCCATGCCGAGCGCGGTCGTGAGATCGCCGAGCTTGCCCTGCGGCACCGCGATGCGGGCGTTGTCGGGTTCGACATTGCCGGTGCCGAGGCGGGGTTCTTGCCGAGCCGCATGCGCGACGCTTTCGATCTACTCGCCGCCGAGTGGATGCCCGTGACGGTTCACGCGGGCGAGGCCGACGGTCTCGAGTCGATTCGCAGCGCGCTACTCGACGGCCGCGCCCTGCGTCTCGGGCACGGTGTGCGACTCGCCGAAGACCTCGAGCTCCGCCATGAGGGCGACACGACCTACGCCACGCTCGGCCGTATGGCTGAATGGGTTAAAGACCGACAGATCGCGCTTGAAGTCAGCCCGAGTTCTAACCTTCAGACGGGCGCGATCGCCGCCTGGGGCGAGTCCATGACCGACCACCCGATCGACGTGCTCTACCAGCTCGGGTTCCGCGTGACGGTCAACACCGACAACCGCCTGATGAGCGCGACGACGCTCAGCCGCGAGCTGGCCCTCGTGAGCGAGGCGTTCGGCTATGACCTTGACGATCTGCTGACGCTGCAGCTCAATGCGGCGCAAGCGGCGTTCTTGCCCGTCGAAGATCGCGAGGCCCTCATCGAGACCATCATTGAGGGTTTCGAGGCCGCTCAATGAGTCTGCCCCCCCTCGCCGACCGCGCGATCGTGCTGCACGCGCGAGCCCACGACTGGCGCGACGCGGTGCGCCTCGCGGGCGATGCGCTTGTCGACAGCGGCTGCACGACCCCGGAGTACACCGAGGCCATGATTCGCATGGTCGACGACCACGGCCCCTACATCGTCATCGCTCCTGGCCTCGCTCTCGCGCACGCCCGACCCGGGCCCGAGGTGCGCTGCGACGGGCTCTCGGTCGTCACTCTCGCCGAGCCCGTCGAGTTCGGGCATGCTCACAACGATCCCGTGCGCGTCGTCATCGGCCTTGCAGGGGCGGCACCCCACGCCCACCTCGAAGCCGTGGCGCAACTCGCGAACGCCTTCAACGACGCAGCGGCGATTCCCGCGCTCGCTGCGGCAACGACACGCGATGCCGTGCGCGCGATTCTGGGCGGAGCACCACCCGCGTGAAGATCGTCACCATCTGCGGTGCCGGTATCGGCTCAAGCGGCATTCTCAAGGTCAACGCGGAGCGAGTTTTGCAGCGACTTGGGCTCACGGCAACCGTGGTCGCCGCCGACATCGCCTCGGTGGCGCGCGTTGCGGCTGACGCCCAAGTGATTCTCACGAGTGCCGAGTTCGTCGAGGCCATCGGCGTCACGCGCGCCGACGTCGTCGTGATCGAGAACTACTTCGACAGTGACGAGTTGAGCACGAAGCTCGAGGCCGCGATCGGCTGACGGATGTTCGCGCTGAGGTTCACGCGCGTGTGTCAGTTTTGCCCAGCGGGTCCGTTCGATCGGTCGAAGCGACCCGTGCGGATGAGGAGGGCCACGCCCACGCCCAGGGCACTGAGCGGCGCGATGAAGGGCGCGAAGGAGAACAGAGCGAGGGCGACGAGTACCCCGACGCCGACGGCGACGACCGCGCGCCTCGCTGGGCTCGCAGCATTCTGTGCCAGGGGGAGCAGTGACCAGCCGACGAAGGCAGCCGCGATTCCTGTCGAAGCGAGGAGCAGGTAGGCCACTACGGTCGGGCCGAAGGCGAAGTCCGACAACACCGATATCGGTGCCGCGACGATGTCCAGTGTGAGCGCAAGCGGCCTCAGGAGAAGCACCAGATAGGCGGCGACCATCGCCCAGCCGGGGACGGCCCGAACGTCGATGACCGCGTGAACCGCGCGCAACAGCGGCAGGAAACCGAGGAACGCCAGCGCATTCCCACCCAGGAACCAGCGAATCAGTGTCACTTGGTCGGTTTCGCCCACGAGCGCCGCTGGCACGACCACGACTCCCACGAGCATCATCGCGAGAGCGAGGAACGCCCACACGATGCCGGCGCGGCGACTCGGTGGCGCGGCGATTCTGTCGAGCAGCCCGCGGGAGGTGCCTGAGGAGTCGGTCATGCGCGCACCTTTCGACGGAGGGCAAGGATGGTGGTGGCAACGGCGATGAAGGCGAGGGGGAGGGCTCCGCTGGGCATCACGATGAGCACCCACACGATGGCGGCACTCACGGCGATCATGAGCACGGACCCGATGCTCAGGCTGAGCGCGCGCCGCACAATGAGCGCGGTGATGATGGCCACCACGAGCGACTGCACGGCGATAGCGCTCACAATGACGATCTCGACGGGGGCAGTGAGAATTGCCAGAGCTGATGCCACCAGGAGGCCGCCAGCGACCGCGAGTGCCTCTTTCAGCGTGCTGGCGACGCGCGCGAGGACGGCGGACTGAATCATGAGCGGCACGGCGCCCAGCGAAGCGAGCGCGTAACCCTGACCGGGCTGAAGTAGGCCGGCCTCGGCCGCGGCGGATCCCGCGGCCCAGGCAAGAGCCACGATGAGCGCGGCACCGATGCCGAGCCAGATGCTCGCGCTGCGTTCGCCCTGCGACCACGGGCGTTGAGGTCGGGGAGCGCGCGGGAGCGGTGGCATGCCCGGCAAGCCCGAGACACCGATTCCGCGACCGCCGTCGCCGTGTTCGGCGGCATAGTCGGCCTCGAGCTGCTTGCGAAACTCCACCTCGCGCTCGAACCGCCGGCCGCGCACGCGGTCGAGAATGCCGAGCGTGATGGCCCCCGCCATGACGAGCGTCGGGCTGATGCCGGCGATCATGAACGGCAGGGCCAGGCCCGCGCCGCCAATGCCCGCCCACACGTGAGCGACCATGGGGTCGACGTACGGCCTGATGAACACGACGGTCGAGGCAGCGGCGGCTGCCGTCGTGATGGCGACGACGGCGGCGACCTGGAGGTCGACGACACCGATCGGTCGCGCGGGCCCGATTGTGAGCAGGGCCAGTACGCCGACCGCGGCGAGCGCTCCCGCGATCGCCATGACGATGGCCGAGATCGCAGGAGTACGGATCAGGTGATCGAAGCCGCGGCGGTTGTAGAGCATCCCGAGCCCGATTGCGCCGAGGACGACGGCGATCGTCGTCGGCAGGCTGAGCAGCGCACTCATGCGCTGCAGTTCGGCGAGGAGCACCTCATCGACGGTCTCCGCTGCCGCCGTGCCCGGCTCGCCGGAGGGATTCGGGAGCGGAAACAGATTGAGAGCGGCGATGACGCGGCCGGATGCCCAACTCACGAGCGCCGCAAACCACAACACCACGACCGGCGTGGGCAGCAGCGGCTGCCGCGCGGGCGTCGGGGGCGTCATGCCCTCCACCCTATGCGGCGCGCGTCGGGTGTCAGACGATGAGCTCGCGCATGCCTGCTTCGAGCGCGGCGACCCGCGCTGTCGCACTCGCGCGCCGCTCGTCGACCGACCCCGAGTCGCTCGAGGCGTCGATGTAGACCTTGACCTTTGGCTCGGTGCCGCTCGGCCGCACGATGACGCGGCTGCCGTCGAGCATCCAGAACCGCAGAATGTCGCCCGGGGGGAAGACGCCGAACCCATCGATGAAGTCGTCGACTTGCGCTACGCGCTCGCCGCCGATCTCGCTCGGAGGATTGTCGCGCAGGGCCGCCATGATCTGGCCGATGCGACTGAGGTCGGTGACCCGCAGCGAGACCTGCGCGCTCGCGAACGCGCCAAAGCGCTCGTCGAAGTCGCGCTGGTGCTGATCAAGCGTGCGGCCCGCCGCCTTGAGCTCGCCAGCAAGAGCCAAGAAATCGACCGCTGCCGAGATGCCGTCTTTGTCGCGAACCTTCTCAGGGTCGACGAGGTAGCCGAGCGCTTCCTCGAAGCCGTAGCCGAGGCCGCCGACACGCGAGATCCACTTGAAGCCCGTGAGGGTGTCGCTGTAGCTGATGCCGTACGCGGCAGCGACGGCCGACAAAGCAGGAGAGGAGACGAGTGAGGCCGCGAACTTTGCCTGCCGGTCTTCTCGTCGGAGGCGTTCGGCTGCGCGCCAGCCCAGCAAGGCCCCGACCTCGTTGCCCGACAGTCGACGCCAGCCATCGGCCGTCGACGCGTCAGGAATCGCGACGGCGAGCCGGTCGGCGTCGGGGTCGTTCGCGATGATGAGTTCGGCGCCCGCCGCGCGGGCGGTAGCGAACGAGAGATCCATTGCGCCGGGCTCTTCAGGGTTCGGAAACGCGACGGTCGGAAACGCCCCGTCGGGGTCGATCTGCTCGGCGACGACGACGGGTTCACCGAGCCCGGCGTCACGGAACACGCGTTGCGAGACCTCCCACCCGACGCCGTGCATCGCGGTGTAGACGAAACGCACCGGGTCGATGACCGCCGACTCGGGCGTGTGCGTCACGAGCGCCGCGGTTCGAGCAATGTAGGCGTCAATGACCGACTCGTCGGCGGTCTCGTAGTCGGTTGAGCGCGGAAGCTCCGCCACGGTCGCCGTGTCGGCCACGGCGAGAATCGCCGAGTGGATGGCCGCGTCGGCGGGCGCGACGATTTGCGAGCCACCGTCGCGCCCGCCCAGGTAGGCCTTGAAGCCGTTGTCGTGCGGCGGGTTGTGGCTGGCCGTTACCATGATGCCCGCGCTGAGCCCGAGGTGCCGCACCGCGAACGCGAGCACCGGTGTGGGCAGCATGCGCGGCAGCAGCACGACGCGCACGCCCGCCCCCGCCATGAGCTCGGCCGAGTCGCGGGCGAAGACGTCGCTGTTGACGCGGCCGTCGTAGCCGATGACCACGGACGCATTTTCGTCGCGGTCGAGAAGCCAGCGGGCGAATCCGGTTGCCGCCTGCGAGACGAGCACGCGGTTCATGCGGTTCGACCCCGCGCCGAGCTCACCCCGTAGACCTGCGGTGCCAAAGGCGAGACGCGTGTCGAAGCGGTCGCGGAGGGCATCCATCGCCGCTGCGTCACCGCCCTCGGCGGCGGGAATGAGCGCCCCGAGTTCGGCGCGCGTCACAGGGTCGGGGTCTTGCTCGAGCCAGGCCTTGGCAGAGTCGAGAGTGGTCACGAGTGGCCTCCTACAGCTGGGCGACGATGCGAGCGAGCAACGCGCTGATCACGGGCTCGGCGGCCTTGCCAGCGTCAATGACTTCGGCGTGGCTGAGCGGTTCGGGCGAGATGCCGGCGGCGAGGTTGGTAATGAGCGAGAGACCCAGCACCTCCATTCCGGCCTGCCGCGCCGCGATCGCCTCGAGTGCCGTCGACATGCCGACGATGTGGCCACCCATGGTCTTTGCCATCTGCACTTCGGCCGGCGTCTCGTAGTGCGGCCCTCGAAACTGCACGTAGACGCCCTCGTCGAGCTCGGGCGCTACCGTGTGCGCGAGGTCACGCAGGCGCTGGGCGTAGAGGTCGGTGAGGTCGATGAAGGTCGCGCCCTCGAGCGGCGAGTTCGCCGTGAGGTTGAGGTGATCGCTGATGAGCACGGGCGTGCCCGGAACCCAGTTGTCTTTGATGCCACCGGCGCCATTGGTGAGGATCATGACGGATGCTCCCGCCGCGGCCGCTGTGCGCACCGAGTGCACCACCCGCCGCACCCCGTGGTTCTCGTAGTAGTGGGTGCGGGCGCCGATGACGAGCGCGCGCTTGCCACTCGGCAGCAGGATTGACCGGAGCGTGCCGACGTGCCCTTCGAGGGCGGGCTTGCTGAAGCCGGCGATGTCGGTGGCGGCAAGCGTATGGGTGGTCTCGCCGATGAGGTCGGCGGCTTTCGCCCAGCCCGATCCCAGCGTCAGAGCGATGTCGTGGCGCTCAACTCCCGTGGCGTCGGCGAGCTGTGCGGCAGCCTGAGCGGCAATCGCGAAGGGGTCGACGTTGGGGTCGTCGAGAGGGTTCACAGCGGTGTGGGACATGCCTGCCAGCCTACTGAGCGGCGTCCAATCGGCGCGTGCGAGCGGCGCGCGCACTCGCGCACGCTGACAGAATGGAGCCTATGACCACCCACTTCACGCGCCAGCACCGCATCGCCGTTCTGGGCGGAGGGCCCGGCGGCTATGAGGCCGCGCTCGCCGGAGCCCAGCTCGGCGCCGAGGTCACGCTCGTCGAGCGCGTCGGTGTGGGCGGCTCAGCCGTGCTGACCGACGTCGTTCCATCGAAGACGCTCATCGCCACGGCCGAAGCCGCGGGGGCGATCCGTGATGCGGGCGAGCTCGGGGTGCAGTTCTTTGCCCGCGGCGAGAGTGGCCGGGCCGTCAAGCCTGAGGTTGCCGTCAACCTTGCTCAGGTCAACAAGCGTCTGCTGCGACTCGCGCAAGAGCAGAGCGACGACATGCGCGAGCAACTCATCGAGGCGGGCGTGCGCATCATCGCGGGCGATGGCCGGCTCGACGGCCCGAACCGCATTGTCGTCGCGACCGGGCACGCCACAAAGCGCACCGACTTTGACCAGTGCGATGCCGACACGGTCATCGTGGCCGTGGGCGCATCGCCGCGCGAGTTGCCGACGGCGAAGCCCGACGGCAAGCGGATTCTCACCTGGACCCAGCTCTACACGCTCAGTGACGTGCCCGACCACTTGATCGTCGTCGGCTCGGGTGTTACGGGCGCCGAGTTCGCCTCGGCCTACCGAGCCCTTGGCGCACAGGTCACCCTCATCTCGAGTCGCGACCAAGTGCTTCCGGGGGAGGATGCCGATGCCGCGCACCTCATCGAAGGGGTGTTCCGTCGCAACGGCATGACCTTGCTCGCGAAGAGCCGCGCCGACTCGGTCGTCACCACGGGCGACGGTGTCACCGTGACCCTCAGCGACGGCACGGTCATCGAGGGCTCGCACTGTCTCATGGCCGTCGGATCCATTCCCAACACCGCGGGTATCGGCCTCGAAGAGGCCGGCGTGCAACTGACCGAGTCCGGTCACATTGCCGTCAACAAGGTGGCGCGCACGTCGATGCCGAGTGTCTACGCCGTGGGTGACTGCAGCGACTCGTTGCCCCTCGCATCCGTCGCCGCGATGCAGGGCCGTACGGCGGTCTACCACGCCATGGGTGACGCAGTAACACCGATTCAGCTGCGCAACGTCACCTCGAACATCTTCACCGCCCCCGAGATCGCCACCGTGGGCTTCTCGCAAAAGCAGATCGAAGAGGGCGCCACCAGGGGCATCACCCACAAGCTCATGCTCGAGACCAATCCGCGGGCGAAGATGCAGGGCGTCACCGACGGCTTCATCAAGCTCTTTGCAGCGAAGACCTCAGGCACCGTGATTGGTGGCGTCGTTGTGGCGCCGAGGGCGTCTGAGCTGATCTTGCCGATCGCTCTCGCGATCGAGCACCGTCTCACGGTCGACCAGCTCGCGCGCGCCTACTCGGTGTACCCCTCGCTGTCGGGAGGCATCACGGATGCCGCACGCGCGATGCACGTGCCGCACGACTAGCGCGTTTCGCGCGTCAGTCAGTGATGCGCAGCAGCACGTGCCCTGACGCGACGGTCTCGCCGACGCTCGCGCCGATGCCCGTCACGGTGCCGTCTTTGTGCGCTGTCAGGGGCTGCTCCATCTTCATGGCCTCGAGCACGACGACGAGATCTCCCGCGACAACCTTGTCACCCTCGGCGACGGCAAGCTTGACGACGGTTGCCTGCATCGGAGACTTCACGGCATCTCCGGAAGCTCCCGCGGCGACCGCTGACCCGGCGCGTCGCTTCGGCGGGGCGGCCAAGGCGGTCGATGTTCGGGATGCTCCGCTCGGTATGAGCGTCTCGGGCAGTGACACCTCCAGCCGCTTGCCGCCGACCTCGACGACCACGGTGTGGCGCGGGCTGGGCTCGGCGAGCGGCTCGGCGAGGGATCCGCTCCACGGTTCGATCTGGTTGTCGAACTCGGTCTCGATCCACCGCGTGTAGATCGAGAAGGGCGCTCCGTCAGCAGGAGCGAACGCGGGGTCATCGACGATCGCACGGTGGAACGGCAGTACGGTCGGCAGTCCGGCGACCTCGAACTCTGCAAGGGCGCGACGCGAGCGCTCAATGGCGTCCTCGCGGCTCGTGCCCGTCACGATGAGCTTGGCGAGCAGAGAGTCGAAGGCTCCGGAAATGACGTCGCCCGTCGTGACTCCCGAGTCGACGCGCACTCCGGGGCCGCCCGGAAAACGCAGCGCGTGCACAGGCCCCGGCATGGGCATGAAGTTCAGGCCGGGGTCTTCACCGTTGATGCGGAACTCGATCGAGTGACCGTGCGGTTTCGGGTCGTCGTAGCCGATCTCTTCGCCTTCCGCGAGCCGAAACTGCTCGCGCACAAGGTCGATGCCCGTGACCTCTTCCGAGACCGGGTGCTCGACCTGGAGGCGCGTGTTGACCTCGAGAAACGAGACGGTGCCGTCGGCGCCGATGAGAAACTCGCACGTGCCGGCGCCGAGGTAGCCGACCTCTTTCAGAATCGCCTTGGACGAGCTGTAGAGCAGCGCCGTCTGCTCGTCGGTGAGAAACGGTGCGGGAGCCTCTTCGACGAGCTTCTGGTGCCGGCGTTGCAGCGAGCAGTCGCGCGTGGAGATCACGACGACGTTGCCGTGTGCGTCGGCGAGACACTGTGTCTCGACGTGACGCGGCTTGTCGAGGTACTTCTCAACGAAGCACTCGCCGCGACCGAACGCCGCGATGGCCTCGCGCGTCGCCGAGTCGAACAACTCAGGCACTTCTTCGCGCGTGCGCGCCACCTTGAGGCCGCGCCCACCGCCGCCGAACGCGGCCTTGATCGCGACGGGCAAGCCGTGCTCGTCAACGAAAGCGAGAACCTCGTCGGCTCCGCTCACCGGGTTCAGGGTTCCGGGGGCTAACGGCGCGCCGACCTTCTCAGCGATGTGCCGAGCGCTGACCTTGTCACCGAGCTTCTCAATAGCCTCAGGGCTTGGCCCGATCCAGATGAGCCCCGCGTCAATAACCGCACGAGCAAAGTCCGCGTTCTCGGCGAGGAACCCGTAGCCCGGGTGCACAGCATTCGCTCCCGAGCGCCGGGCGATGCTGAGCAGCTTGTCGATCACGAGGTAGGTTTCGGCGCTCGTCGTGCCGTTGAGCGCATAGGCCTCGTCGGCGAGGCGCACGTGGCGGGCATCCCGGTCTTGGTCGGCGTAGACGGCGACGGTGCCGAGTCGGGCGTCGCGCGCGGCGCGAATAACGCGAACGGCGATTTCGCCTCGATTGGCGATGAGAACCTTGCTGATGCGGGCCATGGTTCCCCAGCCTAGGGGGGCGGGAGACCGGGGGGTTTGGCGGTGCTCCACAAAAGGCAGGCGAATCGCTTAGCGATTCCAGAGATCGGTCCAGCGGCCGCCGAGTTCGTGCACGAGTTTGCGCACCAGCGGAACCGAGAGACCGACTACCGTATGTGGGTCTCCCTCGATGCGATCGATGAACCCCGCACCCTTCGAGTCGATCGTGAAGGCCCCCGCGACCGCGAGCGGTTCGCCCGTGGCGATGTAGGCGTCGATCTCGTCGGTTTCGATGTCGTCCGCAAAGTGCACGGTCGCGCGGGATGCTCGCCCGACGGCGCCGTTGACCCGACCACCCCGGTGATCGATGAGCCAGTGGCCCGAGTGCAGCACGCCGCTCCGCCCGCGTTGCGCGAGCCAGCGGGTGCGCGCCACCTCGGGCTCGTGGGGCTTGCCATAGGTCACGCCGTCGAGTTCAAACGCCGAGTCGCCACCGAGGATGAATCCGTCGAGGTCGGCGGGGGTGAGCCCGGCGTGGGCGAGCAAAGCCTGGTCGAGCACCGCCTCGGCCTTGAGCCGCGCGAGCAACTGCACCATGTCGGGGGCGCTCAGCGCGCCACCCGGGGCGGCTGCGGCAGCAGCATCCACCGCGGCCTCCTCATCGACGCCGGGCGCGATGGCAACAGGTTCGATGCCGACAGCGCGCAACGTTGCGAGTCGAGCGGGCGAGGTCGAGGCGAGGTACAGGCGCACGCCTCGATGCTACGGGCCGCGCCTAGGCTGGGGGGATGGGCGACAACATCGGCACGCAGATCGAGCTAACGGTCGACAAGATTGCGCACGGTGGCATCGCCGTCGGTCGCCTCGATGGCCGGGTGGTCTTCGTAAGCGATGCGATTCCGGGCGAGACGGTACGGGCGCGCGTGAGCGACGACC
>CAYWZI010000060.1:0-12920 GCA_964462815.1 uncultured Microbacteriaceae bacterium | reverse complement strand
GAGGTCAGCAGCACCCTGTCATGCGCGCGAAGGTCTTTGATGGCCTCGACCGTGGGCACGACAGCTCCCATGGTCTTGAGGTCGATGTTGAAGAACGCATCGGGGAACCCGTCTAGGGCTTCGGCCAACGTCGGCATGTGCTGGTCGTCGCCCAAGTCGATTGCGGCGAGCTCACGAACGGTGAGGGCATCGACCCTGGTCGGCACGCCACCCACGCGCGACAAGTCAGGATCGTGGGCCACCATCGCCACACCGTCGGAACTCACATGGACGTCGGTCTCGATATGCGTGATGCCGATGCCAACCGCGTGCGCGAACGCCAGCAGGGTGTTCTCGGGTGCCTCGAGAGCGAGCCCCCGATGAGCGATTACTCGGGGGGTCGGCGCAGCGAAGTACCCAAGCCGCTCGTGCATCACGCCGACGGCGGCGTCTTTCCGCCGCGCGCGGGAGGGGTTCCGGGGAGAAAGCCCAGACCGATGCCCTTGAGGGCCTCAGTGAGCTCGCTCGGGATAACCCAGACCTTGTTCGACTCACCCTCAGCAAGTTTCGGCAGCATCTGCAGGTACTCGTACGCGAGCAGCTTGCTGTCGGGATTGCCCTCGTGAATCGCGGCAAACACGGTCGTGATCGCCTTCGCTTGCGCTTCGGCCGTGAGAATCGCCGCCTGAGCTTCACCCTCGGCCTTGAGAATCGCCGACTGCCGAGCACCTTCAGCCTCGAGAATCTGCGACTGCTTCGAGCCTTCCGAGGTCAGAATCACAGCGCGACGGTCGCGCTCGGCGCGCATCTGTTTCTCCATCGAGTCTTGGATGCTCAGGGGCGGGTCGATGGCCTTGAGCTCGACGCGGTTGACGCGCAGGCCCCACTTGCCGGTCGCCTCATCGAGCACGACGCGGAGCTGCCCGTTGATGTTGTCACGACTCGTGAGGGCCTCTTCGAGGTTCAAGCCTCCGACGACGTTGCGTAGCGTGGTGACGGTCAACTGCTCGACTCCGGCGAGGTAGTTGGCAATTTCGTAGGTCGCCGCGCGAGCATCCGTCACCTGAAAGTAGATGACCGTGTCGATCGACACCACGAGGTTGTCTTCGGTGATCACTGGTTGAGGCGGGAACGAGACGACCTGCTCACGCATGTCGACGAGCGGCCGCATGCGGTCAATGAACGGCACGAGAATATTGAGCCCCGGCTGCAGCGTCTTGCGGTATCGGCCAAGACGCTCGACGACCCCCGCATAGGCCTGCGGCACGATACGGATCGACCGGATCAGCACGATCACGACGAAGATCGAGACGACGACGACCAAGACGGTCACGAAGATCTGGGCAACAAAGCCCGTGAAGGTGATCATGCGCTTTCGCTCCTTTGCTGTGGTGCTACCTCGGCGGTCGCGCCATCGATGCGGGTGACGACCACGCGGTCGCCTTCAGAAAGAGTTGCGGTCTCGTGCGCGGGGTCGAGCCGCGCTGTCCAGGTCTCGCCATTCGTGAGCTTCACGAAGCCGGTGCCGTCGGCAAAACCCGTGGTCACGCGCGCCGCCATGCCATACAAGGCGTCGACGTTGGTGCGAGCCGGCTCTTTGTCGCCATCGAGCAGCTTGAGCAGCAGGGGTCGAATCGTGAAGAGCAATAGACCCGAGATGATCGCGGCGGCCAGAATCTGCACCCACCACTCGGCGCCCAAAAGATTGGAGCCGAGGCCGCCGATGAGCGAGCCGGCGGCGACCATCATGAACGTGAACTCGAGGGTGAGTACCTCGATGATCACGCACACGATGACGAAGACGAGCCACGCGATCCACAAGAACTGGGTGAGATCGACCATCCCTACACACCTCTCGTCGTCGCTGGCTTTCGATCACGGTATCACCGGCATCTGTCTGCCCGCCTGTGCTCTCAGCCGATAGGGTCGAGAACCGTGAACACCCCATTGCAGCCCGGCTCGCTCGCCGGCAAGACCGCACTCGTTACCGGCTCGTCGCGCGGAATCGGCGCCGACACCGTCAAGTACTTCGCCGCGGCCGGCGCGAACGTTGTGATCAACTACCGCGCCAAGGCTCCGCGCGCTGAAAAGCTCGTCGCCGAGATCGAAGCCGCGGGTGGCCAGGCGATCGCAATTGGCGCCGACCTCACCGATGCCGCGTCGGTCGCCACCATGATGGATGCCGCGCGCGAGCGCTTCGGCCACCTCGACATTCTCGTGCTCAATGCCTCCGGGGGCATGGAGTCGGGCATGGGCGACGATTATGCACTCAAGCTCAATCGGGATGCACAGGTCAACGTTCTGACGCAGGGCGCCGAGCTCATGAGTGAGGGCGGCCGTGTGGTGTTCGTCACGAGCCATCAAGCGCACTTCATCGACTCGGTGCCCACGATGCCCGAGTACGAGGCCGTTGCGAAGTCGAAGCGTGCGGGCGAAGATGCCCTGCGCGAGCTGATCCCGACCCTCGAGGCGAAGGGCATCGGCTTCACGGTCGTGTCGGGCGACATGATCGAGGGCACCATCACCGCCACGCTGCTCGAGCGCGCCGCACCGGGTGCCATCGACGCTCGCAAAGAGGCGGCCGGCAAGCTCTACAACGTGAGCGAGTTCGCCGCCGAGGTGGCGCAAGCCGCGGTCGACCCGGTGCCGGCTGACAACACGCGCCTGGTGGGCGACGTGAGCTACTTCACCGACTACGCGGGGGAGTAAGCGAGTGGGGCCTCAACGCGGCCTGCGGAGGACATCCCGAATCATTCTCATTGATTCGGACGGAGCGGCGCTGCTGTTCAAGACGGATGCGCCCGACTCGACGCGCTTCGCCCGGTGGATCACGCCGGGCGGGGGAGTTGACCCGGGGGAGTCGCACGAGCAGGCTGCGATTCGCGAGTTGTTCGAAGAGACCGGGCTCGTTGTCGACAGCGTGGGGGAGCCGGTGTGGAGCCTCGATTTCGAGGTCGCGTGGGACGACGCCGATCACGACCGCGGCCACGCGGAGTATTACGTGGTGCGGTGCGAGCGGTTCGAGCCGGCGTCGACGAACTGGACGGCCGAGGAGCACATCGACGTTTCCGGCCACCGGTGGTTCACGGCCGACGAGCTGCTGCGCTCGGGCGAGCCATTTGAACCGTACGACCTGCCGAGACTGCTGCGGGCTGTCGCTGCCGATCTGAAGCCGACGAGCACGATCCGAGATGCTTCCGGAGCCGCTTCGGGTGTCTACCCGCCTCAAGCGGCGGAATCTCTCAAAGCGGAATGGCCCGAGTAGCGCAACCCGCTTTGTCTGATAATGCACATTATGTCAGATCGAGTGAACGACGACACCCCTACCGGCCCGCATACGCATCCCGCCGATGCGTAACCGACACCACCTCGATTACCAAGCGTTGCTCCACGATGCGATAGACGATGCGGTATTCACCGCGTCGGGCCGAATAGAGCGGCGCAAGCGGCTCTCGCAGTTGCTTGCCGACCCGTCTCGGGTTCCCTCGCAGGTCCCCCATGATGAACTCGAAAGCCGCGGCTGCGATCTTTTCCGGAAGCTCTACTTCCAGCGCCCGACGCGCTGCGCGCGTGAAGACGATCTCGTAGGTTTCCGTCACCCAGCGATCCGGCCCTGAGCGATCATCGCAGCACGTACGTCGTCGGCGCTCGAAAGGGCTCCCGCCTCAAGGTCGTCAATCCCCTGCCGAATGGCCGCGATTTCGTCGGGACGACTCAGGATGTCCACCGTCTCGATAAGTGCGTCAAAGTCGTCCGCGCTCATGAGCACGGCTACTCGATCACCGTTACGCGTCACCTCGAAGCGCTCATGCGTCGTGACGGCCGACTCGATGATGCGCGAGAGGTTGGCGCGAGCATCCGCGAGGGAAAGTGTCGTCATGTACAGAATTCTAGCGCGATTTCTCGCGGTCGGCACGAACTACGGTTATGACTGTGTCGATCGGTGCAGATTCGTGGCGGGGCGTCATCGCTGCTCTGGCCAACCCGGAAAGCCGGCCCGTACTCGGACTGCTGCTCGCCGAGCTGGACGCGTCGGCGGACCTCGCCTCGCTCCCCCTCAAGCGCCGCGAGCGTGTCGTGCGTGTGCTGAGCGACGCAGGTCTTCTCGATGGCTCGGGCGACGCACTGCGACTGCGCGCCGAGCGCTTCGCCGAATTGCTCGCCTCGGCGCCGGTCGAGCGCCCCACGGGAATCGAGCGATTCGTCATCAACGGTCGGCTCGAGCAATACCCCGCGGGCGCTGACGACCGCATGGCAGTGCTTCAGTACCTCATCGACCGCGCCATGCCGGACCCTGCCGAGCTCGTCGACGAGCGCACGATCACCGAGCGCCTCGAGGTGCTCACCGATGACCCCGTAACCGTTCGGCGCTACCTCGTCGACGCGGGGTTTCTCGATCGGGCGGCCGACGGCAGTTCGTATCGTCGCGGCGCAGCCTCGGGCGACTCCCCCGCTCTGTAAAGTCGCGACGTGAGCATTCCTGCGCCGCGGCCTCCGCGAATCCCCAAGCCTGCGGGTACGCACTTCATGGTTGATCCGGTCAGAATTCGCTCCACTTGGCTCAAGGTTGCCTACGTCGTCACCTACATCCTCGTGTCCGTCACCATTGGCCGAGCAATGTTTGTTATCGATGCACCGTCCATACTCGTGACGCTGGTCGGCAACGGAGTACTAGTCGGAGCCATCGTCGTCGGCGCTCGGGTCTTCCGAGTTCGGGAGGAAGATCCCATTCCCCCACGGCCCTGGTGGCAACTGACAGGAAGGCCTCAGGCAGGCTTCGTGATCGCGGGCCTGCTCGTCCTCGCCGACATCTACGTCTGGGTCTATGAAGTCGCGGTCGGGACACCCGTCGACATCCCCGCATCGGTCCTCAATTCCGCCTTCACTATCGCGATAGCCACGTTGTACGTGCGGTCATCAGTGTTGCTGCGGAGGCGCGCGAGCGCCTGAGGCCTATTCCCCGTAGAACGGCCGCAGTTCGACCACGCGGTTGCAGGCGCGCGACCCGTCGGCCGTCAGCGCGAGCGCAGCATCCCGATCCGTGGCCTCGATGATCCAGAACCCCGAGACGTACTGCTCGGTGTCGTGCAGCGGGCCCGGCGTGACGACCCCCGCTCCCCCGCGGTTGTCGACGACGACGGATGCTCGTGGCGACGCCAAGCCCTCCGCCATGATCAACTGGCCGGCGTTCTGCAGTCGTTCGTTGAACGCGTCAATCGCGGCCATCTCGTCGCCATCACCCGAGCCAGTTTCACTATCGATCACGCAGATCATGTACTTCACCCACGAACCCCTCTCACGATGTGGGCCCGAGGGTAGCGCACAGCAGCGCACGAGAACAGCGGGCGGCGCAGGCCGCTAGGCTCCCGGCATGTCCGACCTCGCCGTGCCGACACTCCCGTCACGTGACCTCGGCGCGACGTCGGTCTTCTACCGCGCGCTGGGCTTCATCGAGCACTATCGCGACGACCGCTGGCTCATCATGGCCCGCGGCACCCTGACGCTCGAGTTCTTTCCCCACGAACACCTCGACCCGGCGACGAGCGACTTTCAGGCGAATCTTCGCGTCGATGACCTCGAATCTCTGCACCGAGACGTCACCGCTGCCGGCGTTCCACTGAGGACCACGGGCTACCCGAGGCTGACTCCCATCGAAGTTCAACCGTGGGGCGTAAGGGCCGCCTTCCTGGTCGACCTCGACGGCACACTGCTGCGACTGATAGAGAATTGACCATGGCCACCGCACCTGCAACCCTCGAGCGCGTCGCGCGCATGTCGTTCGGGCAGGTGTACCCGCTCTACATCGCCAAGCTCGAGCGCAAAGGCCGCACGACGGCCGAGCTCGACGAGGTCATCACGTGGCTGACGGGGTTCGACAGTGCCGCCATTGCGCAGCACGTGGGCGACCAGACAACGTTCGCCGACTTCTTCGCCCAATCGCGCCTTCACCCCAACGCCTCGCTCATCACGGGCGTGATCTGCGGCGTGCGGGTCGAAGAAATCGAAGAACCCCTGATGCAGCAGGTGCGCTACCTCGACAAGCTCGTTGACGAGCTGGCGAAGGGTCGTCCGATGGAGAAAGTTCTGCGCGCGAGCGCGTGACGAAAGGTCGAACAGTGACCACTACCGACACCCTGCCAAGTTGGAACGACACCCCGGTCACGCGTGCAATCGTTGACTTTGTCGAACGCTCTGTGATCGAGGGCGACGCAGGGTACGTGGCGCCAGCTGACCGGGTGGCGGCGTTCGACAACGACGGCACCCTCTGGGTCGAGCAACCGATGCCACCGCAAGGGCCGTTCTTGTTCGGCAAGCTGATGGAACGGGTGAAATCTGACTCATCCCTCGCCGACCACGAGCCGTATCGGTCGCTCCTCCAACAAGACCCGGCATTTTTGAGCAGTCTTGCTCGACAAGAGCCCGACGCGGTCGCCCAGTTCCTTTCGGGAGTCGGCGCCGCGTGGGAAGGGGTCACTCCCGAAGAGTTCGATGCCGAGGTCCATCAGTTTGTCGCTACTTATCGAGACGAACGGTTCGGCAAACGATGCACCGAGTTGGTCTATCAGCCCATGCTTGAGCTGTTCGACCTGCTGCGTGCCCACGACTGGAGGGTATTCGTGTGCTCGGGCGGCGGTCGCGACTTCATGCGCGTATTCGCCGAAGAAACGTGGGGGCTTCTCCAAGAGAATGTGATCGGCTCGGCCCCGGAGTGGACGTACCGCGACGGCCAGCTCGTGCGCCTCAACGCGTGGCGCGGGGAGATTGCCCTCGGGCCCGGTAAACCATCGCATTTGTTCGCCCGCACCGGCCGGTTGCCGAAGTTCTCGGTTGGCAACAGTGACGGCGACATCGAGATGCTCGAGGTCGCCGACTTTGCCCTCGCGATTAAGCATGACGACCCTGAGCGCGAGTACGAGACCACCTCGGGCGCCGAGCGCTTCCTCGAGATCGCCGAAACACAGCGGTGGCAGATCGTCAGCATGAAGGACGACTGGAACAGGATGTTCGCCGAGGAGCCTTCTTGATTCCGCATCATGACGCTCGCTGAACGTGCTGCCCCGCGCCGCTGCCCCTGCCTGAGCGGACTCCCCTACGCCGAGTGCTGCGAGCCGCTCCACAGCGGCGAGGCCACCGCGCCCACGGCAGAGCAACTCATGCGCTCGCGCTTCAGCGCCTTCGCCGTCGGCGACGCCGACTACGTACTCACGACGTGGCATCCGTCGACGCGGCCCGTGACGCTCGACCTTGACCCCGAACTGCGCTGGTACCGCCTCGACATCATCGACCGCACGGCAGGCGGCCCGCTCGACGCCCGAGGCGAGGTCGAGTTTGAGGCGTTCTGGCGCTCCCCCGACACCCGCGGCTCCCAACGCGAGCGCAGCACGTTCGTGCGCGAGGGCGGGCGCTGGCTTTACGTCGCGGAAGCCTGAGCGAGCGCGGCTTCGAGGTCGCGCCACAGATCAACGCCTGCCTCGAGCCCGATTGACAAGCGCACAACGCCCGCGCCGGGGCGAGCATCCGGAGCCACCGGCCGGTGCGTGAGCGATGCCGGATGCTGTACCAAAGAATCCACGCCCCCCAGCGACACGGCGTGGGTGAACAGCTGCAGCCCGCCGATGAAGCGCTCGGCGGCGGCGTACCCGCCCGCGAGTTCGACCGTCAGCATGGCGCCCGGGCCGCGCAGTTGCGCGCCGAGGATTCCCCGCGGGTCAGCGCCCGGCAGCCCCGGGTAGTGCACCCGCGCGACGGCAGGGTGATCGATCAACCGGGTCGCGAGCTCCCCGGCCGTCGCCTGCTGTGCGCGCACGCGCAAGGCCAGCGTCGGCAGTCCGCGGTGCAGCAGGTAAGCGCCGAGGGGGTGCAGGAGCCCGCCCGTGATGGCCCGCACCGGGCGAATCGCTTCAGCCCACGCCGCGTTCGAGGCGACGACGCCGCCCATCGCGTCACCGTGACCGCCGAGATACTTCGTGGCGCTGTGCAGCACGAGCGCGGCGCCGTGCGCGAGCGGGTTCTGCAGCACGGGGGTGGCGAAGGTGTTGTCGACCATGACGGGCACGTCGCCCGCGGCCGCGACCACGGCGGCGATGTCGACGAGCTCAAGCGTCGGGTTGCACGGAGTCTCCATCACAACGAGGCACGTGTCGTCGCGCACCGCGTCGCCGACCTCATCGGGTGCGCAGTATGTCGTCTCGGCCCCCAGGAGGCCCGAGGCGAGCAAGTGATCGGTGCCGCCGTAGATGGGCCGCACGGCGACGACGTGCCGGCCTCTCCCCTGGTTTAGTGCGGCAAGTAGCGTCGCTGAGAACGCCGCCATGCCCGTGCCGAACGCGACCGACTCATCGGCACCCTCCAGCGTCGCGAGCGCGCGTTCGAAGCGCGCAACGGTCGGATTCCACAGGCGCGCATAGACGTTGCCGCCCTCGGTCGGGTGGCCTCCCGTCGCGATCGCCTCGTACGACCCGCCCCCGACCTCGACGTCGGGCAGCGGGTTCGTCGTCGAGAGATCGATCGGCAGGGCGTGCACCCCCAGCGCCGTCAAATCGTCGCGCCCCGCGTGCACCGCGAGGGTCTCGAAAGCCACCGAAGGGTCAGAAGCGCCAGTGCTCGACATGACGCGATTCTGGCGCAGTCTGCGGGCGTGGAGTCGCTCTACCGCAGAACGCGCGGCGATTGACTCAGACAGCGCGCATGCTTCAAGCTGGCCGGATGCTCGACGCCACGTCTCCGCAGAACCCGCAGCCCGCATCCCTCGACGCCATCGACCTGATTTTGCTCACCGAACTCGAACGCAACGGTCGGCTCACCAACGCGGCACTCGCCGCGCGCGCGGGCATCGCCGAGTCGACCTGCACCCAGCGCTTGCGGTCACTGCGCGACCGCGGCGTCATTCGTGGCTTTCGTGCCGACATCGACCCCGCGGCACTTGGCCTGAGCCTGCAGGCGCTCATCACTGTGCGGCTCGGCACCCACGGCCGCGAGCACGTGCGAGCCTTCGAGCAGCGCGCACGCACGCTGCCCAACGTCATCACGGCCTTCCACGTCGCCGGAGCCGACGACTACCTCCTGCACGTCGCCGTCGCCTCGGCGTCAGCGCTGCGAGAGCTCGTGCTCGAGCACCTCACGACGCATCCGCACGTTCGTCACGTAGAAACCCAGCTCGTCTTCGAGGTCATCGAGGGCCTCGGGATGCTCCCGCGCACCGAGACCGCGCCCCACTGACTCGGCGCGAGCGCGCTAGCTCGCGTGCCGCTGAGTTGCCGCCGCCCAGTCGGCCAGCTTCGCGGCCGCCGCCCCCGAGTCGATCGCGTCTGCCGCCACGACGAGTTGCTGCGCCAGGCGCTCTACAAGCGGGCGGCGCAACTGGTCAGGGTCGTGAGCCAAACGGAACGACACAAGCCCGGCAGCCGCGTTGAGCAGCACGATGTCGCGCACCGGTCCCGATTCGCCCGCCAGGGCGGCTCGCGCGAGGCCGGCGTTTTGCTGAGGGCTTGAACCCAACAAGTCGTCGATCTGCGCGGTCGCGATACCGAGATCGCGCGGGTCGAGGTCGTGCTCGGTCACGAAACCGCGCGACACCTCCCAGATGTGGCTGTGCCCCGTGGTCGTGATCTTGTCGATGCCGTCGTCGCCGCGGTAGACGAGCGCGGTGGCACCGCGCGTGCGAAACACGCCGACCATGAGCGGAACGCGGTCGAGGGTGGCGACGCCCACCGCCGAGGCCTCGGGTCGGGCCGGGTTGCAGAGCGGGCCGAGAATGTTGAAGACGGTCGAGATTCCGAGTTGCCGGCGCGGCGGGCCGGCGTGGCGGAATCCCGGGTGAAACACCGCCGCATTGAGGTACGTCAGGTTGACCTCGCGATGAACCTCCGCGACCTGTTCGGGCGCGAGCTCGATGTTGACGCCGAGCTCGGTGAGGACATCCGATGCCCCCGACGCAGAACTGGCAGCCCGATTACCGTGTTTTGCGACGGGAACACCGGTTGCCGCAACGACGATCGAGGCAATCGATGACACGTTCACGACCGCACCGTAGGGGTCACCACCGGTGCCGACGATGTCGAGCACCATGGGATCAATGTCGATTTCACGCGCGTGCCGCAATGCCGCGTCACGGAAGCCAACGATCTCATCGACCGTCTCACCTTTGGCCTTGAGGGCGACAAGAAAGCCTCCGAGTTGGGCCTCCGTCGCCTCTCCGGCGACCACTTGCTCCATCGCCCAGGTCGCTTCAGCGATCGACAGATCGTCGCCATCAAGCATGCGTGTGAGGATTCGGGGCCAAGAGAGTGCTGTCGCCATGGCTCGATGCTACTTTCTCGCAGGAATCGGGCATGTCGTCAGGCGGGCGCTCCCACGATCATCGGTCATAATGGTCTCGTGACCAGTACCGCACTCTCGAGCTCGCTCAGCGCGCCCACGATCAACCGACCGAACATCGTCGCCGTGGGCACGATCGTGTGGCTGGGCAGCGAGGTGATGTTCTTCGCCGGTTTGTTCGCCATCTACTTCACGTTGAGGTCTACCTCACCCGGGCTCTGGGAGGCCGGCACCGAGAAGTTCGACGTGACCTTCGCTCTCGTGAACACGTTGATCCTCGTGTCGTCGAGTGTGACGTGTCAGTTCGGCGTGTTCGCCGCTGAGCGTTTGCAGCCACGGCGCACCGGCTGGTCGCCCGCCAAGTGGGGAATGATCGAGTGGTTCTTCCTGACCTACGCACTGGGCGCGATCTTTGTCGTCGGCCAGGTCTACGAGTACTCGATCCTCACGAGCGAATTCGTCACGTTGAACTCCGACGCCTTCGGGTCAGCGTTCTACCTCACGACGGGCTTCCACGGTTTGCACGTGACGGGCGGGTTGATTGCATTCCTGCTGGTGATCGGCCGAGCATATTACGTTAAGACCTTCACTCACAGGGATGCCACAAGCGCCATCGTGGTCTCCTATTACTGGCACTTTGTTGATGTCGTCTGGATCGGCCTCTTCCTCGTCATCTACGTGCTCCAATAACCGCAGAATCGAGACGCACCACACCATGGCAACTACCCCTTCAGCTGCAGCCCGCCGCGTCGGTCGGCGTTCGCCTCTCGCGACGACGGCTCTTTTGGTCGTCGGTTTGCTCGCCACCGGCGGGGCTTATGCACTCGCCACCTCGACCGCGACCGCCGAGACCACCGCCGCCTCCGCCCAGTTGGTCGAAGAAGGTGGCAAGCTCTTCGCGGCGAACTGTGCGAGCTGCCACGGCCTCGATGCAGAAGGCACCGCAGCCGGGCCCACGCTCATTGGAGCCGGCGCCCTCGCTGTCGACTTCCAGGTCGGAACAGGCCGCATGCCGATGGCCGCTTCCGGTCCGCAGGCCGAAATCAAGCCCGTGCAGTTCACGCAAGAGCAGATCGACGCCATGGCGGCGTGGGTTGCCGACTTGGCCCCGGGGCCCGCTGTCCCCCCGGACCGCTACATTGCGGGCGATGGCGACGCAGCAATCGGTGCCGAGCTCTTCCGCATCAACTGCGCCATGTGCCACAACGTGGCCGGAGCGGGCGGCGCGCTGACCGAAGGAAAGTGGGCTCCCGGACTCGCTGGCGTCGACCCCGTTCACATTTATGGCGCAATGGTCACGGGCCCGCAGAACATGCCCGTGTTCAGCGACCTCAACCTCACCCCAGAAGAGAAGAACGACATCATCACCTACTTGTTGTATGTCGAAGAGAACCCCTCGGTCGGCGGATTCGACCTCGGCAGCCTCGGGCCTGTCTCTGAGGGTCTCTTCATTTGGATCTTCGGCCTCGGTGCGCTCGTCGCGGTGACCATCTGGCTCACCGCGAAGTCCAACTGAGCCCCCACCCGCTTCGAGGAAAGGACGACAATGGCTGACGCTCACGACGGCCCCGACATCGGCGAGACCGCCGGCACGGCCGTCGCACGCCAAGACGACCACTCGGCACCTGCTCCTGCCGTAGCGGTGATTCGGGACGACCGCGTCCCGAACCCTGGGTTCCCGCCCGAGCGGCAGCGTGTCACCGACCTTGACCCGAAGAAGGCCAAGCAGGCCGAGCGCACCATCACGATCCTGTTCTTCTTGTCGGTCATCGGCAGCGTTTTCGCGGTCGTCGCCTACATCTTGTTCCCGATCGAAGAGGGCGACCCGAGCACCATCCGCATGAACAACATGCTGATCGGCGTGGGAATAACCCTCGGGCTCCTCGGCATCGGTATCGGTGCCGTTCACTGGTCGAAGGCCCTCATGCACGGCCACGAAGAGGTCGAACAACGCCACCCCACCCGCGGTAGCGACGAAAGTCGCGAGCGCGCGGTGGAAGTGTTCCGTCAGGCCAATGAAGAGTCGGGATTCACGCGTCGCCGCCTCGTGCGCAACTCGCTGATCGGCGCGCTCATCGCCACTCCGATTCCGGCAATCGCGCTTTTCCGCGACCTCGCACCAGCCGAAGACCCCGTTGCGCTGCTCAAGCAAACAATGTGGGACACCGGAGTCCGACTCGCGCGTGACCCCTCCGGTACACCGATCAAGGCCTCGGAGGTCACGATTGGTTCGGCCTTCCACGTGATTCCGGAAGGTCTCGCCGAGCTCGAGTCGCACCGGCTTGAGGAAAAGGCAAAGGCAGCCGTTCTGCTCATGCGCCTTCCTGTTGACGAACTCAACGAAGACCCGGCCAAGGCCGACTGGTCATACGACGGAATCGTTGCGTACTCCAAGATCTGCACGCACGTTGGCTGCCCCGTGGCGCTGTACGAGCAGCAGACGCATCACCTGTTGTGCCCGTGCCACCAGTCCCAGTTCGACGTTGCGAACCACTGCAAGGTCATCTTCGGACCGGCGGCACGACCCCTCCCCCAGCTCCCGATCACTGTGGATGACGAGGGTTACCTGGTCGCGAAGAGCGACTTCACCGAACCTGTGGGTCCGAGCTTCTGGGAGCGTGCAC
>CAYWZI010000059.1:0-13250 GCA_964462815.1 uncultured Microbacteriaceae bacterium | reverse complement strand
AGCGCCTGGTTGTGGTCCAGGAGGTCGCGGGTTCAAGCCCCGTTACTCACCCCAATTGATTGCATTGTGATCTCATCGGCCAGTTCTGCGGGTTGATTGAGCAACGACCGGCAGACTGGCCGTGTGACTCCCCCGGTTTCGACAGCGCCCCAACTCGACGAACGAATCGTTGAGAAGCCGCTTCACGCGGCCGAAGTGCCGTGGCAACTGGTGGTGTGGAACGACCCGGTGAATCTCATGAGCTATGTCTCGTGGGTTTTTCGTCGACACTTCGGAATCGACGAGCCCACGGCAGAGCACCTGATGATGCAAGTCCATACGGCCGGTCGCGCGACCCTTGCCGAAGGTAATCGCGAACACATGGAACGCCACGCCGAGGCCATGCACGAATACGGCCTCTGGGCGACCGTCGAGCGGGCGCCACAGTGAGAATCGGGAGCGACACCGATGGCCTTGGTGACGACGTCATCGCCGTCGCCGTCGTCGAGCAGGCCGAGGCCATGATTCTCGTGTCACTCGCCGACCAGCTTCAGGCGCTCTTGGCAGAGTCGCTGGAGTCTGACGTCGAGCGCGACTCTGCCGTGCAACGGCTCCTGCCCGATGCCTACCGATCAGACCCCGAGTTCGCCGACGAGTGGCGGCGGCTCAGTCGCCGTGGCCTTGTCGATCGCAAGATCTCTTTCGCTCACACACTCTCGACGACACTTGCCCCGGGCATCGACGACGACTCTGCCCGAACGGTGCGCTTGACGATGGACGCCGCGCTCGACTGGGTGCGCGGCATTGGCGACCTGCGCCTCGTGATCGCCGATCGCATGGGCATTGTCGCCGACGGCGACGAAGGCACGTTCGCCGAGCCGGGTCTGCGCGACGTGTACGACCTGTTGGCGTGGATGCAGGACTCTCTCGTGCACGTGCTCGACAAAGCCGAGTCGGGAGCCGCGCGATGAGCGACGACACTGCGCCTTCTCTCGAGCTCGACGAAGCTGCGTTCGAGGCGCTCGTCGTCGACGAACTCGATGCTCTCCCCGACGACATGGTCGACGGCCTCGACAACGTCATCTTCGTCACGGAGGCCCGCCCCGACGATGGTTCCCTCGACCTGTTGGGGCTCTACGACGGGACGGCCTTGACCGACCGTGGGCAGTACGGCTTCGGCGAGTTGCCCGACCGCATCGTGCTCTACCGCGAACCTCTGCTTGCGATCAGCGCCGACCTCGACGAACTACGCGAACAAATTCACATCACCCTCGTGCACGAGATCGCGCACTTCTACGGAATCGACGACGACGAACTGCATCGATTGGGGTGGGCATGACTCGCAGAGGGCGCGCGGGCGGCATCGTCAAGGGGATGCTCGCGATCACGATTGTCGCCGCGCTCGCCTACGGCGCAGCCGCAATGCTCAGCCCGCTGCCGCGCCTGCACGTCGAGCAGACGCTCAGCACCGCCATCGATGGCGGGTGGACGCAAACCCTCTCCCTCCCCGATGCCGGCTCGACAGCGGTGCTCGCCGAGTCCGGGTCCGCCGCCTCAGGCGGTGACTCGGAGCCTCGACCCATCGCGGGCGCGGCGAAGCTCGTGCTGGTGAGCGTCGTGCTCGACGCCGAACCGCTCGAGCCGGGAAACACCGGCGTGGCGACAACGATTGATCAAGCCGCGGTCGATCGCTTCCGCGCACTCGATGCTGTCGGCGCCCGCACCGTTGCCGTGCAGTTCGGTCAGACGCTCACACGACGCGACCTCATCGCGGCGACCCTCCTCGGCTCAGGCAACAACACGGCAGAGCTTCTGGTCGACGAGGTCTTTGGCGGTCTCGACGCCTACCTCGCGGCCGCGCGATCCTGGCTCGATGAGCACGGGCTCTCGAGCACAACAGTGACGGATGGCACGGGGCTTGACCCGGGCTCGCGATCAACCGCGACCGAGTTGGCCGCGCTGGGCCGACTCACTCTCAACAATCCTTTTCTCGCCGATCTGCTCGATTCGCGGCCCGGCACGACGTCGGCCGGGTCACGCTTTAGTGACGAGGCAGCGTTCGTCCCCGAACTCGACACGATCGGGCTCGTGCGCTCGTACACCGACGCGGCAGGCGTGTGCGTCGTGATGGCGATCCCTGTCGGAGACGAGCTGATCGTGGTGGCGAGCCTGGGGCAGCCCAGCTATCCCGCTGCCGAGTCGTCGATGACCGCTCTCATCACCGACGTTCGCGAGTCGGTGCGCGACGTCGAGGTTGTCAGTGCCGGCCAGGTTGTCGCGGTCGCCCGCTCGAGCTGGGGGCAGTCGACCGAGCTCATCGCCACCGAAGCCGTCTCGGTCTCGTCGACCACCCTCGACGGCTTGGGCGCACGCATCGAAACCTCCTCGCGATCGACGATCAGTCGCTGCACAGACGCAGGCAGTCTGATCGTCACGGCGGGAGGTGTCGAGCAGGTCGTGCGCCTGGAGGCCTCGGGCACCATCACCGAACCCGGCGTCGCGTGGCGGTTCGCCGACCCCGTGACGGTCTTCACGCGTTGGTTCGGCTGAGCAGTCCGCTCAGGCGAGGGTGACGAGCTCGTCAGCGGTGCCGCGCGGGTCGTGCAGCCGGGCGTGCCACTCTTCCTGCCGCGCCCAGCGATCCCAGTTGCGTGCGAACTGCTCGCCATCGCGCGCAATCGCGCGTCGCCGGCGCTCGTCGTCGTCGGGCAGCTCGATCCAGATAGCGTGATGAGCGAGGGCGCGAGCCGCAGGGCTGATGGCTCCACAACCCTCGATCACGATCGGGCGCGCGGGGTCGAGGCTGTGCCACGAGCCGGGACGAGAGTCCGCCCAGTTCCACGAGCGCCAGCGAGGTTCAGCCCCCTCAGCGATCGCCTGCAGCACATGACGCAGCACGTGCGCTTCACCGGCCTCGAGGCCGTCCCAACCGGGGTACATATCGTCGAGGCTCAGCAGTTGCGAACCGGTCCGCGTCGCGAGCTCGGTGGCGAACGTCGTCTTTCCCGACCCCGATCGACCGTCGATGAGTGTGATGTGAGGCTTGGCCATCGACGACTCAGCCACCGACGACTCCGATCACGGGATTGACCGTGCCGACGAGCACCGCCGTCGTCACCGCGACAACCGAGACCAGCAGGGCGACGACAACGACGACCGTGTCGGATGCTCGCCACGGCGACGGCCGCGTCCACGTTCGCGCGCCCGCGGCTCCGAGGCCGCGCGCCTCCATGCCGATCGCAAGTGCCGAGCCTCGGCGAATCGCGAGCACGAGGAGCGCGAACACCAGACCCGCGGCACGCCGCACTCGGCCACGATCGCCGATGCCGCGCGCGCGACGCGCGCGCTCGAGGGTGCGCGCGTCGTCGCGCAACACGGTCAACAGGCGCAGGGCAGCTACTCCCCCGAGCACGAAGCGGCTCGGCAGGCGGAGGTTCTGGCCGAGAGCATCCCCCAGCCGCGTCGCGTCGGGGCGGGCAAACAGCGCGATCGCCGGAATCGCGATGGCGAGAATACGCAGCATCGTTGCGAGAGCGAGCTCGAGTGATCCGTCGCTGATGCGCACGAGCCAAAACTCGACGTACACCGTGCCACTCGTTTGGCCGTAGAACACGATCGTCAGGGCCATGAGGGGCGCCGCGATGAGAATCGGCGCGATGCGGCGAAACAGCACGCGGGCCGGGATGCCCAACAGCGGGATAAGCATGAGCTGCAGGCCGAGCGCGACCGCAGCCGAGACGACGTCGATCGTCGTGACGAGCAGCAGGGCCGGGATGAGTGAGGCGGCGATCGACGCGACCGGGTTGAGCCGCTCGCCGAGCGGTGCCGAGCGGTCGCGTGTCTGCGAGACCGACTGTTGGGGCGTCGAGTGCGGCGTGTCGCGGTTCACGCGCGACGGGTCGACGCTTTCTGTCGGTGTGGCAGACATGGGCCCGGGAGCCAGGGACGGCAAGGCGACCTCGCGCGCGCCGAGTGCCTCGATGAGAGCCCGGTCGTGAGTCGCCATGATGACGGCCCCGCCAGCGTCGCGGTGTTCGGCCAACAACGCAGCGAGCTCGGCCCAGGTACGCGCGTCTTGGCCGAACGTGGGCTCATCAAGCAGCAATACCGGGGGCGAACTCGCGAGGGCAGTCGCGACCGAGAGTCGGCGCTGCTCGCCGCCGCTGAGCGAAAACGGGCTCGCGCTCGCCAGGTGCGCAAGCCCGAGCCGGTCGATGAGCGCCTCGACCCGCGCGGGCTCCGTGCGACCCACCGCGAGTTCGTCGCGTACGGTGGCGGCGACGAACTGATGCTCAGGGTTCTGAAACACGACGCCGAAGCGCGTCGCGAGGTCGGCTGAACTCCAGTCGCGCGGTGGTCCTTCCCCGAGCGCCTCCACCGACCCGGCCGCGGGCGGCACCAGCCCGGCGAGCGTGAGCAGCAGTGTGCTCTTGCCGCTGCCGTTCGGCCCCGTGAGGGCAACAACCTCGCCCGCTCGCACCTCGAGATCGCACGCGAGCGCGATCGGCTCGCCCCCCTCAGGCTGCACATCGAGCGCCGTCGCGCGCACGATCACGTCGCCGAACGGCGCGGATGCAGCGGGTGGATGCTCGGGTTCGCGCCCCGGAACCCACACGCCGCGCGCCGCAAGTGCGTCGCCCTGCTCGGCGAGCACGTCGGCGATGGGCCCATCGGCGATCACTCGCCCGGCGTCGAGCACGATCACACGATCGACGAGAGCCGCCCACACGTCGACGCGATGCTCGACGACGACGAGTGTGTGGCCACGGTCACGGACGAGGTCGGCGACCGCGCGAGCGACCACCTCGACACCGAACGGGTCAAGCTGCGCGGTCGGCTCATCGAGCAGCAGTGCCGCGGGCTCAAGCGCGAGCGCGCCAGCCAGGGCGAGTCGTTGACGCTCGCCGCCCGAGAGCCGGGCACCTTCGTCCTCAGCGGTCAGCTCGAGCCCGACGGCCTGCAGCGACGAGTCGACCCGCTGAGCGATCTGCGCGGCGGGCACCCCGAGGTTCTCGGGCCCGAACGCCACGTCATCTCGGGCGCGGGCGAGCACGAGTTGAGCATCCGGATCCTGCAACAACAGACCGACCCGCCCGCGCACGTCGCTCACGGGCGTGTCGTCGACTGTGAGGCTGCCCGTCTGCGCACCCTCGTCGGCTCGGCCCAGCACGCCCGCCCAGGCCTGCAGCAGCGTCGACTTTCCGCTGCCGGAAGCCCCGAGCAGCAGCACGCGTTCGCCCGGCTCGATCGAGAGGCTGACTCCCGCGAGAACGGGCGCCGAGCGACCGGCGGGCGTCCACCCCCAGTCGTGTGCGGCGAGCGCGGCCGCGCGTCGCGATGTCACGAGGCCGATGAGCGCTCCTCGGTCGTCGCACCCTCGCGGGGCACGGTGCCGTCACTCTGAGATCGTCGCGCAAGCTCTCGGCCAGCGGCGAACCGTGAGAGTGCCCCCGTGCTTGCGAGGCCGCGCACAATGAGCCAACTGCCGACACCCGCAATGACGGCGCCCGAGATCATTGCGCTCACGGCATACACGGCCATGAACTCGGGCCGAGCGCCGGCGAAGTAGAAGGTGAGGTCCATAATCGCCATTCCGGCACCGGCACCCACGCCCGCAAGAATCGCCGGAACCAGGCCCCACGCGCGATACAGCAGAATCGCGAACACGAGTTCGGCGCCGAGCCCTTGCACGAGACCCCACGCCAGTGCTGTCCAGCCCCAGAATCCGCCGAGTAGCGCCGACACTGCGGCAGCAACCAGCTCGCCATAGAGAGCCGCGCCCGGCTTACGCACGATGATGCCCACAAGCACGGCCGGAAACAGCCAGACCGCATAGAACAGTGCCTGGAGGCCGGGCAGCGCCGCTTCGATGGGTGCCGTCAGGGGCGAGTAGACGAGGTTCCAGAGGGCGAAGACGAGACCGCCCGCGACGCCGATGACGCTCGCGATGACAATGTCGACGACGCGCCACCGCATACTCAGTCGGGGCGTGGTGGTGGGTGATGGGTTGGCCATGTGCGTGCCTTTCGCTCAGCGCGGGCCCGAAGAGAGGCGCCCGCGAATTCGGTCGGCACGGGTGCGAGAAGTCCTCCCTGCGCCGGCATGATCCGGATCAGGTTCGACGGTCGAAGCGTGAGTGCGCTTCCTCTCAGCCCGGTTCACCGGACTCCCGTGTACGAGTTGCAGTGTACGCGCTTCGGATGCGCACCCGCAGTCGCGGTGACGGTCACCCCCGCGAACTAGGATGCGGGGATGGAACTTGTCTTCTCGCCCGAGCTGCTCGTGGCCTTTCTCACCTTGCTTGTGCTGGAGATTGTTCTCGGAATCGACAACGTCGTCTTCATCTCGATCCTCGCGGCCAAGCTTCCGCCCGAGCAGCAGAACCGCGCGCGCATCGTCGGGCTCTCCTTGGCGATGATCATGCGAATCCTGTTGCTCTTCGCAGCGACCTGGATCATCGGGCTCACCGCCGACCTCTTCCAACTATTCGGCATGGGCTTCTCGGGCCGTGACCTCATCTTGATTCTGGGTGGGCTCTTCTTGGTCTACAAAGCGGTCGTCGAGATTCACGAAAAGCTCGAGGGTGCCGAAGGGCACCAAAAGAGCAGCGGAAAGACCGTCACCTTCGCGGGCGTGATCGTGCAGATTCTGCTCATCGACATCGTGTTCTCACTCGACTCGGTAATCACGGCCGTCGGCATGGTCGACGAGTTGTGGATCATGATCGCGGCTGTCGTGCTGGCCATCGTGCTCATGCTCTTCACGGCCAAGGCGATCAGCGAGTTCGTCAATCGTCACCCGACCGTCAAGATGCTGGCTTTGGCATTCTTGGTGCTCATCGGCACGACGCTCATCGCCGAAGGCTTCGACGTGCACATCGACAAGGCGCTCATTTACGGCCCCATCGCGTTCGCGATCGGCGTCGAGGTGCTCAACCTGATCTACCGCGGCCGCCAGGCGAAGCGCCGCAACGAGAACATCGAGCCCGTCGAGTTGAGGCCGACGCTCGTCAAAGACGAAGCGCCCACCGACATCACGCCCGTACCCCTGCGATCGTCTCGACGTGCGGCGGTCGACCCCATGAACCAGCCCGACGGAGCGCCGTGACGCCTCCCCACGCATCACACCGCGAGTCAGGGGACGTCGTGGCCGGCACCGCGCCCAGTCCCGTGGTCGACGCGCTGGTGCGACGTATTCTCGACCGTGCGGAGACGCTTGACGAGGGCTACCACCGCGTCGGGCTCCTCGTGTCAGCCGCCCGCGCGGTCACGGAAGATCTCGAGCTCACGGCGGCACTGCAGCGCATCGTTGCGGTCGCGCGCGAGCTCGTCGGCGCGCGCTACGGAGCGTTGGGGGTCATCGGTGACGACGGGCAGCTCGAGAGGTTCTTGCACGCTGGCTTGAGCGACGAGCAAGTGCGCATGCTCGGCGCTCCCCCGAGCGGAAAGGGACTGTTGGGGGCCGTCATCACCGAGGGGGCGAGCATCCGTCTCGACCACTTGTCACGTGATGCGCGCTCGGTCGGTTTTCCCGCGCACCATCCGCCGATGGACGCGTTTCTTGGCGTTCCGATTCACGTCGACGGCACGGTGTTCGGCAACCTCTATCTGACCGAGCGAGCGGAGGGGGCCTTCGACGACGTTGACGAGTCGCTCATCGCAGCGCTCGCAGCGATGGCGGGCACAGCCATCGCGAACTCGCGACTCTACGAGCACTCGCAAGAGGATCGTCGCTGGCTCACGGCCTCTGAGCAATTGACCCAGCGATTGCTCTCGGGCGATATCGCGGCCGACGACCTGCCGCCGATCATCGAGGTTGTTCGGCGCGTATCGCAAGCGCCCTTCGTGGTCATCATCAACGCCAACGATGCGACCGCGGATGCCCCCACCGAGCTCGCCCATCAGGCAGGCCCCGACGGCCCCGGGCCCGTGCTCGTCGTGCCGATGGAAGGGAGCGCCGACCGCGGCGCCTGCCAGCTCGGCATCGCGCGTGGCCCACAGGGTCACCCGTTTAGCGAGGTCGAGCGCGAGACGATCACGCGCTTCGCGCGCTCGGTCGCGATCGCGCGCGAGTTGGCGGGTTCGCGCATCGACGAACAGCGCATGGCCCTTGCCGACGAGCGCGATCGCATTGCGCGCGACCTGCACGACCACGTCATTCAAAGCCTGTTCGCCGTCGGGCTCACTCTGCAGAGCGTTGTCGGCGACCCCACGACGCCGAGCGGCGCTCGCATTGCGGGTCAAGTCGATGCGATTGACTCCACCATTCGACAGATCCGGCAAGCGATCTACCGACTCTCGAGTCCGCCCAGCGCGGCAGAACACAGCCTGCGCGCTCGCATCAACACCCTCATGCGCGAGACTCTCGAGGGTGAAGAACTCGACTCACGTCTTGAGTTCGCGGGGCCCGTCGACACGCTCGTCAACACCGAGCTGAGCGACGAAGTCGCGGCCGTACTACGCGAGTCGTTGTCGAACGTCGTGCGGCACGCTCGCGCGAGTCACGTCGAGGCGAGTGTCGCTGTGCGCGGAGCACAGGTTGTCGTCATCGTGCGCGACAACGGCGTCGGCATGCCCGACACCGATCGCCGCAGCGGCCTCGGCAACCTCGCCGCTCGCGCACACGAGCGCGGAGGCACTTTCACAATCGAAGCGGTCTCGCCGCACGGCACATTGGTGCGCTGGAGCGTACCCTGGGAGGCACGATGAATGCTTCCGTCACCGTCTTTCTCCTCGACGACCACGAGATCGTTCGGCGCGGCATCGCCGACTTGCTTGAGCAAGAAGAGGGTTTGCACGTCGTCGGCGAAGCCGGAGTCGCCACTGGTGCGGTCGAGGCGATCCTCGCCTCGGGGGCAACCGTGGCCGTGCTCGACGGGCGGCTGCCCGACGGTAGCGGCATCGACGTGTGCCGCGACCTCAAGTCAGAGCGCCCCGAGCTCGGATGCCTGATTCTCACGTCGTATGACGATGACGAAGCGGTGCTCGCTGCTGTGCTTGCGGGCGCAAACGGCTACTTGCTCAAAGAGGTGCGGGCGACAAGCCTGATCGAAGCGATTCGTCGAGTGTCGGCAGGTGAAACCTTGCTCGACCCCGCCATCACAGAGCGCGTTCTTGCGCGAGCGCGCGAGGCTGTGCCGGCGTCACCGCTCGATGGTCTGACCCCGCGAGAGACCGAGATTCTCGCGCTCATCGCCGAGGGACTGTCGAACCGTGAGATCGGCGCTCGACTCTTCCTTGCCGAGAAGACCGTCAAGAACTACGTCAGCGGAATCTTGTCGAAGCTCGGAATGCAGCGACGGACTCAGGCCGCCGTGCTGGCCGCCGAATGGATGCCCAAGAACGGTCGTCCGCGCGCAACGTAGGTGCCCGTGCCCTCAGCGCGCGAGCCTGCGCGGCTCAGGCAACGGGTGCCGCGAGCAGTGACACCGTGACGGCGCCGCCCTTCGTCGATTGCACCCCGACCTGCTCGAAGCCGAGCCGTGCGTGAAAGGCCTCGCTGCCGGGATTCGGCGGGTCAAGGTTGACCTCGCACGTGACCTCAGAGCGACCCGCGGCGCGTGCGGCGTCGAAGACTGCTTCGTACAGCGCCTGACCGAGACCAGCGCCGCGCTCGCTCTCGGCGATGACGATGCGATCGACATACAGGTGATCGACGCCCCGCGACTCAAAGAAGCGATAGTTCTCACTCGCGTAGTCGGCGCCGGGTGCGATCGCGATCACAAAGCCGACGAACTGCCCGTCACGCTCAAGGACGAGCGCGAGCTCAGCGATCGAGATCAGACGGGCCAGGTCGTCGGGTGCCGTGATGGGTACGGCGGGCGACGCATCATCGTTGAGCGGCGCGAGCGCTGCGGCGTCGGCAACCGTGAGCTCACGGCGGCGATAGTCGGCCGGCAGGATTCGACGACGAGGCACAGTACTCACCCGTCGAGGCTAGCGCCCTCGGTCGGGCCCGCATGCCGAGCGACTATTGCGCTCCGTTGGCGGCAAGCCACGGCGCAGGATTGATCGCGTTGCCGTTGATGCGCAGCTCGAAGTGCAAGTGCGGTGCCGTCGTGACACCCGTGCTTCCCACAGTGCCAACCTGGTCGCCGCCGCGCACCTCCTGCCCCACCTGCAGGGTGAGCGAGCCGTTCTCCATGTGTCCGTAGACGCTCGAGACCTCTTGCCCGTTGATGACGTGGTCGATGATGACGTAGACGCCGAGCGTGCTACCGGAGGTGACGACCTTGCTCACCACGCCATCCGCGATGGCAACGATCGGGAATCCGCGGCCGGGATTCCAGTCGATACCGGTATGCATGGTCGAGCAGGCGCCGCACGCGGCGTCTCGCGGGCCAAAGCCGCTTCCGACGGGCGCGTTCGCACCGACGGGGTAGACCAGCGGCGGACGCACATCGACGGTGTACTCCGTCACGTCGAGTGCTGGTGCCTCGACCGATGTTGCAGCGATGAGCTGGGTTGCCGGTGCTGGCTCGTTCGTCTCGCTCGCGACGGCGATGGCGGCCGGAACCGCGTTGATGAGAAGGGCCGAGGCCGCGACCAGTGCCGCGGCGCCGACGAGAACCCGGTGCTGCAAGCGGTAAGGATCAAGCGCGGCGGCGCGCGACAGAGAGGGGTGCAATAAGTGGAACATAGGAGAAGACACTTCCTGGTGGCGGCGGTCAGGCCGGGGACACGGTGAGTGCACGTCGTTGCGCAATTCGACCTCGCCCGGCTCGCCATGAGGAACCAACACATGAGGTCAGGAGGTCGCCGCACCCGCCCGGCGGTCATCGTCACACCGGCGGCACTCGCCCCTGTCGGCATCGGCGCCAACACTCCAGTATCACCGACGAACCTTGGAAACTCCTGCCGTCGGCATCGACGGAGTGTCGCCTACGCGAGCGTGGTGCCAAACGCGAGGCCCAAAAGGTAGGTCGCCGCGGCCGCGCCGTAGCCGATTCCGAGTTGGCGAAGCGCCCGCTTGAGCGGCGACGCGCCCGAGAGAACCCCCACGATCGCACCCGTCACGAGCAGCGCGATGCCGACGAGCACAGCCGCCGTCACCACGGCGACGAGCCCCTCGAGGCCCAGCAAGTAGGGAATCACGGGAATGATCGCGCCCGAGGCGAAGAACGCGAAGCTGGAGAGTGCGGCGCCCCAGGCTGAGCCGATGGCGATGTGCTCTTCGGCTTGTGCTTCAGCCGCCGCCGTCGCCGCCGCGACAGGGTCGTAGTCGGCGAGCACGGTGCGAGCGTGCGCGATGGCGTCGCTCTCACTCATGCCGCGAGCGCGGTAGACGAGCGAGAGCTCGTTGGCGTCAACGTCGAGATGCGGAAGTGCGCTGTGCGCTTCGGGGTCAGGAGTCGACGCGTCCAGCAACTCGCGCTGCGAGCGCACCGAGACGTACTCACCCGCGCCCATCGACAACGCCCCGGCGAGCAAGCCAGCGAGGCCCGTGAGCAGAACGGTACCGGGGCCGAGCCCGGCTGCACCGATGCCCATGACCAGGGCCAGGTTGCTGACGAGACCGTCATTGGCGCCGAAGACGGCCGCACGGAAGGTGCCCGAGAGGCGTTGGCGCCCTTGCGACGCGAGCCCGCGCACCACCTCACCGTGGATGCGCTCGTCGGCGGCCATGACGGGCGTTGCGTGAGCATCCTGGCCATACGGTGACCGCGTCTCGGCGCGCTGTGCGAGAGCCAAGACGAAGACGCTGCCGAAGCGCCGCGCAAAGAACCCCAAGAACCTGGTTCGTAGTGACGCAGCCGGAACCTTGTCGGCGTGCTCGCCGAGCAAACTCACCCAGTGGGCTTCGTGCCGGGCTTCGGCCTCGGCGAGCGCGAGCAGAATCGCGCGCTCCTCACCCGTGCGCCGAACGGCGAGGTCACGGTAGATCGCGGCCTCGGCGCGCTCGTCAGCGAGATAGCGCCGCCAGCGACGCAGGTCGGCCGAGCTCGGAGACCGAGCGGTGTCTGCATCGTTCGTCGTCGAGGGTATTCGGTTTGTCACCCCGACAGTGTGTCAGCGCGACGACGAGCGCGCAGTTCGGCGATCCGAAAAAGCTCCCGCTACCAACCCCACGTGCCCGCGGCACCCTTGAACGGGCCGACGATGGCCGAGGTGATCCAACCCCCGTAGAAGTCGCCTTCTTGCGGGGTGACCACTTCGCCGTCGATTGTGCAGCGATCCATGCGCCCGGGGTACACCGACACGAAGCCCGCGATGGCCTCAAACCCTCGGCTCGGCGCGGGGTAGGACCACGCAGCCTTCGGGGCGCGCTGGTCACCGCCCACCACGTCGTAGTAGCTCGCGCTGCCCTTGAACTCGCAGAAAGAGGTTCCGGCCGCGGGTGCGAGCGCGCCCTCGACGAAGTCAGCAGGCGGAACGTAAATGGCGGGGGGATGACTGGTCTCGAGCACCCGCAGGGCACGCGTCGTGTCGGCAATGAGCCGGCCACCCAACTCAATCGTGACGCGCGCGTGCACCGGCTCCACTCGCGGCGGGCGCGGATAATCCCAGACCGACTCTTGGCCCGGCCCCGGCTCGATGCGCTTCGCGCGCGGCACGCTCGCCACTAGAAGCCGAAGTCGCCGAAGTCGCCGAACCCGCCACCGTCGAAGCCACCCGCGTCGAAGCCACCGGCCTCTGTCGCTCCCGCATCGGCAACGCCCGCGTCACCGGCACCGGCGTCGGTAGCGCCAGCGTCGGCTGCTCCGGCATCGGTGAGCCCCGCATCCATCGGCGGCAGAAACGCGCTCGCGAGCGCCGAACCGATCACGTACCCAGCGACGGTTCCGAGCAGAGAAGCACCGACCATCTGACCGAACGAGGGGCCGCCGAGCGAGCGTTCCATCGTGCCGGGCTGGCGCAGTTCAGAGCGCGTCGCGGCGCGCGCGAGGGTAGCCGGCTCGTCGTCGGCGGGGGCCTCACCCGCGGGGGCGGTGCGGGCCAGCTCGTCGAAGACGAGGCGGCGCTGGTCGGGGGTCAGTTTGGCGAATGCCTCGGCGTGCACCTGCTCGATCGTCTCGGGCGGGGCAGTCTGCAACAGGTAGCGGTAACGCTCGACGGCGCGGTCGTCATCGCTGCGCACACTCGCACGACGCGGCTCGGGTTCGGGGGTCGGGGCGCCGAACAGGCGGTCAAACAGGCTCATGGGGTCACTCCAGGGGGTTGGTGACCTTTACGTTAAGCGGTTTCGCTCTGCGAGCGCTGTGGAGATGTCGTGTAACAACTCGGTGAAGGATGCCCCCGAACGCTTCCGGGTGCACTACTGTCAGCAATGAA
>CAYWZI010000058.1:0-13419 GCA_964462815.1 uncultured Microbacteriaceae bacterium | reverse complement strand
GTCTCATTTGGTCTTCCATAGATTTCTTCCCTCCAAAAATATCGTATCCGTTTGACCACTCATCCACCGTTTTTCTCCTTTAACTGTTGCTCGATGTCGATCAGGATCGCATTAAGAAGTCCCGCCATTGTTTTCTCGTCGTGGTTAATGAGGCTTTGCACCAGCATAGGCACAATTCTTTCTCGGTCTTCGTTGGTATAGCCAACCCATTCTTTCTTTTCTAAGTAGTGGTAATCTTTCGGGTCAACTACAGATATTCCTCCCATAGAATCAAACCGAACAAACCCAGTGCCATAAACCAATGCGTTTTCCATTGCCTTTTGCCATACGTCTTCGGGCTTATCCACCATTCTTCTCCTTTAGTTTGGCTTCGACTGCCGCAAACAACTCGTTCCATTCAACGGCTGACATCTGGTCTGCCCTCCAAAAAGCGTCTTTATCCTCATCCGTGAGCCCAACCCACTCTTTTTTTGGTGGTGCGGTATAGAGTGGACGTATCCAATAGGCACAAGAAGACCCGGCAAGTTCTCGTTTAGCACACCAGTAGTGCGCCATATCTTTTGTTGGGAACTCTTTCAGGGCTTCGTCTCCAACCATTACTTGCCACGCCACAGGCTCATGTTCACTTTTTGCAGTTTCATCGACACGTTCTTGGCTCATGTTTACATCATCGACAGGTTCCCAAGACTCGCACTCACACACATACCTATTCGCACTATGGCTGGCGTTCCTGTTAAACCCATGCGGTGCTCGTGGGTCTGTCTTGCAGGGTACTTCCGTGGTGACTTCCCCTGTAACTTCAGGGGTCTCTTCAGGGGTGAGGTCGTTCATTTGTCACCCCTTGCTTCAACGGCGTTAATATGCCTGTGATCGCTTTTGATTACATAGGTTTTGCCGTCATAGATATGCACATATGTACCAAGGTCAACCTGATTTGAAATATCACTTATTTCTTGTTCAAGTTTATAAGCCCTGTGCCTGGCTTGAGTCAGGCTTTTTTGTTTCTTTATTAGTTGGTCAAACAGTTCTTTAATTTGTTGGTTCATTTCTTACTCCTTGCTCGGATTGCGGTGGCGCATGCTTGCGTCCAAGCCATTTCGTTGTGATCCACCTTTCCTGTTTTGTATTCGGTGTCGATCATGTCGCAGCACACAGTCACACAGGCATCACGCTCCCGCTCTGCTGCTTGCCACTCCAACTCTTTAAGCAATTCCTCAATCGTGTCTCCATGCCCCGTGGCGTAACCCTGCTCAATCATCCATTGCGCTACTTTTTGTGCGGTGTAGACGTTTTGCTCAGAGTAATAAAGCCTACCTCCATAATCTGTTCTAACAACAATCTCGCCATTAGGCTGAACCCACGCCACAGGCTCATGTTCACCTTTTGCCATTTCATCGACACGATCTTGCGTCATGTTTACGGCATCGACATTAGGTGTGCAGTAGTTAGGCTTACCACCAGCGTAGGTTTTGACTGCTGGCTTGTCATCGAGTGCTTGGCGTAGTGCTTCTGCTGCTTGATATACTTTCGGGTGGTGTTCGCCTCTTTGCATCAAAGCCTCCAACGCCATCTCTGCCGCTTTTCTTAGGTCGTTCATTTCATTCTCCTCTCAAATTCTTCCATCAAAGTTTGTGACAACTGCTGTATTGCATAGGCTTCTTGCTCAGAAGCTGGATGTGTTTCTCCGTAGTACGCACACCACTCTTGCCATATGTGGACAACCTCATGAATGATTAGACCTGCCACTTCAATCGGTGTGCGGTGTCCGTAGCACGACAAGCATACAACCACGGCAAGCTCGTTCTTTTTGTTTCTCAAGAAATGTGTCGTTGCATCTGCTTGCGGTGTCTTTATCCACTCATCTCTCGGTGTAATGCCCATGTGCTTGAACGCCGCAAGGTACTCATCTTCTGACAGACACAGGCACATGTAAGGTGCGGGTGCGCTAATGTTGCGGGGTAGCCAGTTAACTTTTTTCATTTCCGCTCCCGTATCCGAACCCCACACACTTCAGCCGCCAACTGCCCAACTTGTTTCTGTGTTTTGTTCAAGTCAGTTCTGGTTTCGTAATGCTCCGAAATCCCATCACAAATCTCAGCGCATGCCTCACGTTCATCAGCACGGACAAGCTCTGCAAACTTCGCAACATCAAGCCCATCGGCAAGGTTCATGCACTCGTTGTACATCTTGATATGCTTCATTTTTGCTTCCATGTAGGCTTTGATTCTGGCTTCGTCTTCTTTGTCTCTCATACCAATCCTTTCTCTATCGCATCTTTTATGTTGTGAACCTCTAGCTTGTAGTAGATCCGCTTCAAATGCTGATACAACGTGTGCCGTGTGATCTTCATGCGCTGTGCTATTTCCCTGGTCGGCAAACCTTCCCTGTAATACATCAAGATTAAAGTCTGCCGGGGCATCATGGGCCACTTCCTGTTACGTTTTCTTTTGTATCGGTTGAATGGATCGTGCCACTTCATGCACCCCTACCCTTTGGCTGTTCTTTACACGGCCAGCGTTTGTTGAGCATGTCTCCGATAAGTATGTCTCCGGATAAATGTCTGGTGGATGGGTTCACAATTAAATACTGCTCGACCATATCTCTCACCTGACCTAGCTGAATGTTTGCTGGTGGGCAGAAAGTAATTGAATGGTTTGCATCTGACACACCTGCTACATATCCCATACCAAAAACTCTCTTAACCGTCTCGGTGGATTGAAGGTGATCAAGAAGGTCATTGCCACTAATGAACTCCGCACTTGCTATCGCAGGCACAAACAATAAACTACACAATATCTTTTTCATTACGCTTCCTTTTCTCAGCGTCCACTACCTTGAGTAACTCAATGTGAGACTTGACCTTCTTCAGTATCCTCTCCAGCCCAGCCTCAGCAATGAGTAATAACTCCAGCTTGTCTTTCTTTTTATGTAAATCTGTTGGTGAATTTGTCATCTTTAATCTCCACTAAATACTTCCTGCCAAATACCACCGGACCTTACCAAGTCTTTACGAACCTTTCCGCTGCACACTTCCCGCCGGACCGAAGCTCTCCAAATCCGACCTTTCCATTCCTCTGCAAACTTCCTGCCCAACCGGGCCTTACCAGAACTCAATACACCTTATCAGTCCGAACCTGGACAGCCTTACCGGACCTTAACCGACCCCGCCGGACCCATCCCCGCCGTGACAGCCCCGCCCCGCCGAACCCCAACGTAACGTACCTATCCCCACCTAACCAAGACAGCCAAGCTTGACCCAACCTTTCTAATACTTTCCGAACCTGGACAGCCACACCAATAACGACCCGACCAATCAAAACCTATCCTTTGCACACTACGTTGTTACAGCTTGCTGCGTTTCCTGAAGATTGTCGATTAAAGTACTAACTTGATCTTGCATCCCAAGAATTTCCGCATGGATCTTTGCTTTGTGCAGGTGGGTGTATGCACGAGCAAACTCCAATTGGATGGATTCTTTAGCCAGGTCTTTGTCCGTCTTGAGAGTCTCGATAGACACGTAACCCTGCTGATCGCTTGGCAGTCTTGGGTCTCGCACATAACTCACCGCGCTAATCATCTTTGTTTCGTTAATGATGTTTATCTTTACGCTAGTGATGATGTGCCGCGCTTGGTCCAGCCGATATGCATGACCGGCCTTTTGGTCATCCCACTCAAATAAATGATGCAGGATGCTGTCTGGATTCTTGGCCGCTTCTACCAAAAGGTTGGGGGTTATTCCATTGTTCTCTTGGTAGAGACGATTAATCTCAGCGTTGATGTCTTTGCGTGATGGTTTCATGCTGCCACCTTCATCCCACGACGCTTGGTCTCTGTCTCAAACCAAGAGTAAAGTTCCTCTGTCTCTTGATCGTAGAACGTAGGTTTCTCTAAAGCATCTTTCTGGGCTTGCCGTCCACCAGTAGCAATCACTTCTAAGAACTCAGGATCATCTGCCGTGGTGAGCTTGTAACAACCAAAGTTCCCCGAGCCTTTCTCCTGCCGCCAGTCACCCAAACCAGACACGATACCCGCCGCTGCCAACAGGTTAGAAACTGACTGCTGGTTCAGCAAAGGCACGGTGTAGGACATAGAAAGGTAGCAAGCCCATTTCCTCATGACCGCCCGAGTCCGTACGTCTGGCGTTTTATTAATGTCTGCTGAACGAGTAACAGCCATCATCATTTCTGGGACGCCATAAATGTGAACAATCTGCCCATCAACATAAACCTGTCGTTTGATTTGAGTTTTGGCTACTCCAGGCATATCAAGCGCCGCCGTCATCATTCCGCCTTTAAATCCAGTTGCCAAAACAGTAATCAACGTAGGATCGCTTTCGTCTATCGTTACATACGGGCTGTCCCGATATTCTTGAAGCGGATTATGTTTTAGGCTGCTGGCTTTTTCCGCCGCGTTCTTTCTTGGAGACGGAAATAGTAGGGTCTGCAATACCTTCTGACTCATTCGGTTGTGGATAAGCGGGGTCGTTCCCAAAATACAAAAGTTCAAAGTCTCACGACGCTGCTCGGTTACAAAAATAGTTGTATCGGTTTCTTTCTTTGCCACGATTACTCTCCTTAAAAGTTAAATAACAAACTACTTCAACAACATCTCTAACTGATTCTTCAAATGCGCCCCAAGGTCTTTGCCTTGAACCGCTACCATCTGAGCTTCAGGACAGTCATAGACGACCTGCATAGCATCCCTGAGCGCCGTGTTATAGCCAGCATCAAAGGCGTTCTGATTCTCTAGGATCATGGTTAGACCATCCCGAACAATAGACGCAGCCTTCCTGTCTTTGGCCGCCGCCTTGAGCCTTTTGTAGTGCTCCTCGGGGATAAAACATGAATACGCTACTAGCCTTCCCATATTTGAAATTCCTTATAAAGTGCTTCTAACTTAGTTCTTGCTTGTTCGTTAATCTTTAGCTCGGACCTAGACTGAACTTCCAGATAGGTACGAACGTACTCAGTAGCTTCTTCTTCAGTCTCTTCAAGAATCAACGCTTGGTCGGCAAGATACGCCCAGAACTTTGGATTCCTGCAAAGCATCCCAGCAATACGCATAGCTCTGTCAGCTTCAAACTCTTGCTGCCGATCTAATGGTTCCTCAGTCAGGTTAAGGCGAACCATCACGACTTGATAGCGAGCGCCAATAAAGTCACGTAACAACTCTTCTGGAACGTCATCAGGATGCATCCCTAAAGTCAGGACATAACCATTCTTGTCCTGCTTGAGCGCAATCTTTACGCCTTCAAATTGAAGTGTTTTCATTTCACCACCACCCAAACCAAATTCCTGTGCCATGAACCCACGCAATAGGAAAGAACAACGCTCCAGCTATAAGAAAACCCCAAGACCCTTCTTGAAAGCACACCACCAAATGAGTAACCCATGAGCCCAGTAACCATATAAACAAGATTGCGTATCCCATGTTTATCTCCTAAAAGGGAATGTCCGAGTCATCTTCAGGAACTGGTTCAGGCGCTGGCTTGGGCGTTGGTTTATCTTCAGACTTTTCTTTCTTTGCCCTGGGCTCTTGCACTTTTAGCCCAAGATATTCTTTACCAGTTGAACTTACGTTCTCCCACGCAGATATTTCTACGACCACTAAATCATCAGGCTGCTCAAGCATCTTGGCCAAAAAATCGCGGTCAAGATAAAGAGTTCCTTTGCGGTCTGGGTGAACGTCTCTTTCTTTGTATTCGTTTACAAACAACTTGCCGGTGTTAGGTTTATTCTGGTAACTCATACTGCCCCCTGAAATTTGTTTTTAGCTGCGGTAAATGTCGCCATTAGGTCTTTGTGGAAAACAGCATCGACGTTCTTTACGGATTCAAAAAGAATCTTGTTCTTTCTGTAAATAGACATGACATCCTCTGCGGATCCAGCGGCCTTCAATGCAATCTCAGAAGCAGCTTGAACCAAAGCTAACCACTCAGCAGAATCGCCTTGAGGTTCAGCCGGTGCATCAATCTGCCACTCACCCTCTTTACCAACGATCCTCTCTGCCTTGGGTTCTACCTTGGGCTCTGGCTTAGGTTCCAATTTCGGAGCAGGCTTGACCACTGGTTTAACTTCAGCGCCAGTCGTAGCATCCAGGGCGTCATGCTCGACAATCTCAAAGGCTGAAGTCCATAGATACCTACGAAGATATGTCTGGACAGCACCTAGATTTTGTACGGCATGACACCCCTTCAAATCAGCCGACGACATAGGGGAGCTGAAGACAACGCACTCACTAGACTGCACGTCGTAGATGTTTAAGTACGCCGCATCAGCCGTGTAAGACACAACACCACACAGACCAACCTCGTTACAGATCTCCTGAATAGCAGGAAGAAAATCTCCTAGTTCAAAATACTCGTAGCCAGCGAACTTATTCTTTCCTGACTTTGTTAATTTCCGGCCCTGCAATTTAATGCGGGCTTGTTGTAGTTTTGCGTAAACGGTCATGGTTATCCTACCTGTTTGTAATACTCATCGACTAAAGCATTGGCACAAGCGGTCAAATCTTTTGTGAAGTCTTTGTCGCCCATCCAATCCAAGACGTCAGCATTTGATGCCAACGCCAACATAAACTTCAATAGCAACTCTTGCCTACTGTCCATTTATCGCTCCTAGCAGTTCAAAGGTTTCCAAGGGCCATGCCGATCTGTATCCCAGCAACACATACCGCCCCGTCCATCTGGTACACATTTGATAGCTGCCATAGCAGAAGTTGCAATCAATGCAGTTACAAAAACAGCAATTACTTTTTTCATTTCATATTCTCCTGATAGTCACGCCATTGCTGGCAGTAGGTGTTAACAGGGCAGAATGATTCACAACGGGTCCGACTGCCCAAACGAACCTCCAACTCTTGTGTCGCCGAATCTAAAGCAGCTGCGGCCTCCTCTTTAACTTCATAAACCTTAATAGCCCGGATCCCACCTTTCTTCTTGATAGCATAGGTCGTAGGACGCTCCCACATTTCTTCTGGGGTACAATCAGGTAGATCCTCACCGGTCTCCAAAGAAAACTCACAGGCCGAATGAAGCTTTACTCTGTGAGCTACATAATCTTCGCGCTCCTGGAAGGGCCATAGCTTGATAGGTATATCTTTGACTGGCGCCTGTGGATAGTCTGGATTCTTAGCAGCCTCCCGCCGTGACCAGTCTCTAATGATTGCCACGATGCCCAGATCTGTAACATGCGCCCATGTCTTGACGCTTTCTAATAGCCAGGCGTAGATGTTTAACTGCCGCTCCCACTCGATCTTCTCGTTCATTACCGCCCAGGCCGAGGTGGTCTTGTAGTCACGAATGGCAATGCCTTCGGCGCCGTTTAAGATCTGAAGGTCAATAGCACCAGATATTCTCCAGCCATCAATCGTGGCATGAAGGCGCTCTTCCACCAGATGATTGTCGTCTTTGCCATGCTCAAGAACGCCGTGAATGGCGGTTCCAAATATGGACCAAACCATGTCAGCAACGTCCTGCTCTAACTCGTCTTCAAACTTTTTGGTGAGTGCTACGATCTTTGGGCTATTGAGTAGCTGAGTAGCAGACAGATGGGCCTTACCTTTTGAATACGTCGGTCTCTTTAGGACATTAACAAACGTCTCAGGTATATTGTGCTTATTGGTTAACTTCATCTACTCTCCTTGATATAGTGTTCTTAGGAGAGATATTAGAATATAAAGTTCAACAATGCAAACAATAATAACCCTACTCCGTACTGTAACATGATGTTACAGTACCGTACTTTAACAATTGTTACAGGAAACATATGCTTTATCTTGGTATAGATCCAGGTTTTACAGGTGCATGGGGGCTCATTAACCACCATGGAGAGTACGTTAGCTGCGGGGACATGATCCACAATGACAGGTGGATAGCGGCTGGCGAGGTCTACAAACAGATTTGCACTGCCAAGAATGGGGATGATGTCATGGCCGTTGTTGAGGCGGTCCATGCCATGCCTAAGCAGGGTGTATCAAGTTCCTTCAAGTTTGGCGTAGCTTATGGTGCGGCCATTGCTATAGCAGAGAAGTCTGGGCACTGGGAAAGCGTACAGCCCCGCGTATGGAAGAAAGACATGGGTCTGACCGCAGACAAGAAGGATAGCCTCAAGATGGCCAGGAACCTATGGCCTGATTCTCCGCTGGGCAGGATCAAGGACAATGGCAGGGCAGAAGCCCTTCTTCTTGCAGAGTGGCTTAGAAGGTCTTACTGCTGAGCAGACTTAACTCTGTCGTTAAATCGTTTCATCTGTACCATCATCTGGTTCTCGACTGCTTTAACCTGTTCTTTGGGCGCGCCTTTCTCAATCAGCATATCTCGGCGTTTCTTTAACGTGCTGATGTTACGCTCAACCTGATTGGCGTAGCCGTATAGTCTGGCCTCGGGATACTCCATGAGATAGTCACGGGTAGGAACCCTGTCTTTGATTCTGCCCTTGATCTCGTTCTCATGTTTATTGAGTTCAATGAGGTTGCTATAGAACCTGCTACGCTCAGCGGCAATGCCCGTGGTTTCTCCAACAAAACGGCCAACAAGAGGAACCTTGTAAATCGGAAGATCTTCTCCAGTGAATTGACTTGTTACAGTCTGCTCAACCTTTAGAAGTTCACGGCCTACACCGCCAGTTAGTTGACCAATTAGATAGTCAATCTGATCTGGGGTGGGGCTAATGATTCCAGGCTTGTAATCTGTTCCGCCCGTGGTGGCGTTTAGATAATAAGCCAGCTCTTTGCTCAGGGCGCTAGCAGTTTCTTTGGCACGAGTGTAACCAGGCGTTGGGGATAGAGAACTAAAGTCTTCCTTAGCAATTGGCTTACCAGTCCAATCCCTGTTTTCAAATAGCGCTGTAATCGGGTCAGCTACTGTCGGCATAAATGTTTGAGCAGACCACCCCGCATTGCCCAGCGGGTTAAACATATCTAATAAAGATCCAGTCAATGACACTACACGCTTTGGCGTATCTTTAAATCCAGACAGCATCCACTCAGTCAAAATCCGTCCAGTGTTTGGAATGACGTTGTAACCAAGCGGCATTGGAACAGTAAGATATGTTGTGCTACTAGTCGGAATAATAAGGTTGCGTTCTTTAACAAACTCTGGCGGCTCATCTTCATCAAAGCCCATAGCAGCAAGCATCGCAGCCTGAGCAGAACCTAGAATTATCCCGCCCCAGAAAATCTTCTTGCCAAGAGGGCTAAGTTCATACCGCTTACCATTAAATCTAAACATGGTCTGAGCCATGCGGGCAGTACCCTGAACCGCAGCATTAAAGAACGCATACAAGGCACCAGCTTGCCGTCCTATCTGTCCTTTGCGGTTAAAGTTAACCGTAAGATTCTTGGCTAGACTTGCGGCCTGTTGTTTTGTCATGCCCTTATCTATAGCTGCCTTGTAAGCAGACAGACGGATCGCGTTTTCCATTGACTGGTTATAGTCAGACAACCAATCAAACAGTGGAGCAGCGGTTTTACGAGCAACCTCCATAGGTACTTTTAACGTACCGCCAGCCGTGAACACTTTGCCAAGAGGGGTCTTGGTCCAGGACGATGGATCAAGGATAGCCTGCAATGCATCAGCGCGATCTTGTGTACGGCTAAACTGATCTCGGAACCCTGTCTGACCACCTTCTTGCTGGAACTCTTCCCACAGTTGAGCCCACGTGTTTTGAAGAGGAGGCTTGCCATCACGACGATTGCGCTCTTCTGCATAGATACCACGTAAGGCACCGGGAACCCCACCCAAGATTTTCTTTTTGTCTCCTGCTAGTGGCGTCGTGTTAACTTGGATCATTGCGCCCTGTACATCGCGCAAGAAGTTAATCACACCAAAGATTGGGTTGTACTGTGTATTGATCTTGGCAAAGTATTGAGTGAATTGCTGCATCCCAGCCATTACCCTGCCCAAACTATCAGCATCTAAGTTCTGCAAAGCCTCTGCCATTCTCTTGGCGCGATCATCTTGTGCATTAAAGATGACATACTTTTCTTTGCCGTTAATACGTACAGGCACAGAATACTTAGATTTAACTAAAAGTGAATTTGGTGATTCAACTACTTTGTTAGTAGCTGGATCCAATCTTCGAGTGACAGGCTCTTTGATAATGTTTTGAATATCAGCGGCACTTAACCCAAGCGCAGCAAGTTCTGTCTGAACTTTCGCAGGATCTTTCATTGCCTCTGGATCAAAGGCTAACCAGAAACCAGGATTAGGATTACTAGCAACAAGACCATAAAGCGCTTTGGCTACACGCATCTTCTCGCCACGTACAACAGCGCGTTCACGTTGCTCACCTAAGTTAGCAAGAATGTTTACCACCTTACGCGAAGAACCTAATGCCGCTTTACTGAACGGTCCCTTAACGGCAATACCCGAACCCACGCCAGTTCCCACTTTTTCAACGTCGTATTCAGTTTCTTCACGTTTTAATGGGACGTAGTGCTCTAAAGCATTGTTCCAAGCATCTACGGTTTGTTGAGTTTCTTGTCCAGTAGATACAAGAATGTCCTGCGTCTTTTTAACAATGGCATCTACGCGTTTAGCAAGATCGTCAAAGTCTTTCTTCTGCTGCGGAGTAAGCCCAGCCATATAGGCTTTAGCATCAGCCGTCATGATTCCAGAGCCACCATCAGGCATATTTGGATCGCGCTTAGCATTAAATTTATTGCGCGACTCTGCATGACGGTTGTGGAGATACTCTTCCACTTGTTGAATAGTCAATCCCTTTTTACGGATGTCATTGATAAGCGGCTCAAGCTCATCTTTTAAAAAGTCTTGGGTCTGCTTAGCAGTACGTCCGTGGAATAATTCTTCTTGAAGATAAGGATTCCAACGGTCAGCGATTTGCTTGCCAGCCTTTTTAATGTTTTCCACAACCCGCTTGGTATCAATTTGCTTATCTTGCAAGGTATAGATAACGTTATCCATCTTGCTTTCATTTGGACTGCCCCATGTTGCCGCAGGTAATGGCTGACCGAAGACGTTAGTTTTGATGTTTTCTAATGGAACTGGCGTTGCCCCAGACTCAGCAACAAAGTCCGTAAGGGAGTCGATGCCCATAGGCTTGGGCTGATCGCGCATGATCTGGTCAAATACTTTGTGGACGCCATAGTCGTTATTAAATCCAAATACGTTTTTTAGTCCCTCAAAAAGTTTTTTGACCGCTTTAACAAAACGATCCCACCCACCGCCTAACTTCGCTGCCATGAGCTTTTCTGCGTTGATCGCCCAATACTCCGAGGGATTCAGGTACTGATAGAAGTCATACGAAGGCATGGCTTGTACCGCTGCCGCAAACGACGCCTCGCTAGGGGTATCTAGGAACGCCATAACCTTGCTAAAGTATTCTTGCGAAGGTTGATCCGGGTTAGCCTTAACCGCTTTCTTAAGGGCGTCTTGCCAAGAATCAATCACCACTTTGCGCTGGTCAGCAGTCATCATCTGCTCAAGCGAGTGCATAATTTCATGGCGCACAGATGAAGGACTTTCTACCCCGCTTGTCCCATTCCACAAAGTAACGATGCGGCTCAACGGATTAAAGTTTCCTGATGAACGTCCAGGTTTCTTGGGAGTGCGGATCGACAGACGCAATCCATTTAACAGCCAAGGAGTCTTGTTGTAGGTTGCTTGTATGGTGGCAAGTACATCAACACTTAGATCCCCGTTGTCGTATGCCTCCAAAGCTCTACGCAGGAAGTTCTCTGGCGACATGTTAGGAACATACTCAGCCTCAATCTCAGACTTCAGCGCCTTCGACATTTCATCAATGTGGGTCAGGCTTCTCTGTAGATCTACTGTTGCCCCGCCCTCAATTACTCCCCGGACCAGCCGCTCACGCCGAGCACGAAGCGCAGCATATTCAGCGATCTTTTCTTCTCTTGATAGAGTGGGAATAACACTAGCTTCGTCTTCTGTTATCTGAGGATACAGGTCGATGTTAAATAAGAAGTCTTCTTTAGAACCATACTTCACACCTTTGGCTAAAATAAAGTTTCCAATCTGCAAAACTTCATCAGCTTTAACAACAGGCGCCATCGTATTGCGGTCGTAGAAATAAGCATGACGGGTGGGGTTAAATCCAATCTGAACATAAGATGGATCTTTAATAAGCTCTTGAGCGCGTTTGTATGCCTCCTCTGGAGATAGGCGTACATACTCACCTTCCATTGTTTGCAATTTATCCTTAAACGCACCAGCAGCAATGTTAAGAGTTTTTGCTTGATCGCCAACACCAAACGTTACATTCTTAAGTCCAGAGACGCTGCGATAACTTAGTATCTCACTAGCCTTGGGAGAAGTAACTTTTGGTTTGCCTTTGTGAATGGCAACGACCCAAGTCTTTCCTCTTTCCCATGCAGGTATATCAAGTCTTAAACCAACTTTGGTTCCTGACTTAACGTCAACGTTGGCGTCTTTTCTCTTGTTTGAGTCAAGCGCTTCTACAACTTGTGAATCGGTAGCTGGCTTAGGTGGTTCAGCATACAGAGTTACAGGGCTATATTTCTGTACTGCCTCTTCATATTCTTTCTTGGTAATCTCGCCCCTACGTAAACGCTCTGCTGCTTCTGTGAGCTCTGGAGATCGGCCACGCTTGACGGTCTTAACATCTGACTCAGGCTTCTCAGCCTCTTTAAGAACATCAGATTCTGGTTCCCCAAATAAACTACTTTGGAAAGCATCAATGTTATAAAGGAAGTTCTGCTTAGACCCGTACTCCACGCCACGAGCAAGGATCATGTTACCGATCTGCAGTACGGCATCAGCTTTAACTACAGGTAGCGTAGTGCGGCGATCAAAGAAATACGCATGACGTGTAGGATCAAATCCTAACTGAACATACCGTGGATCTTTGATAGCTTTCTGTGCCATCTCAAATGCGGCAGACGGCGATACGTTAACGTACTCACCTTCCATTGTCTGAAGGGCGTCTTTTGCTGCTCCAGTGGCTATCTCCAGGGCTTTGGCTTGATTACCCAGGCCGAACGTCACGTTCTTTGCCATAGCCACGCTACGGTATCCAATGGCCTTTCCGGGACTTGGAGATGTAATTTTTGGCCTACCCTCATGGATCGACACAACAAACGTCTTATGATTGTTCCATGCAGGAATGTCCAAGCGGAGACCAACCTTAGTGCCATCCGGAATAGACACGTTTGCCTTGGGCTTCTTATCCGAGGACAGGGCATTGACTACCTGCTCGTCTGTCGCTGGCGTCAGTGGTTCCGTATAGACGGGGATAGGACGGAATCTATTGACAGCGGCATCGTATTCTTCTTTGGTAATGCTTCCTTCCTTGAGAAGTTCTGCCATCGCCGCCAACTCAGGAGACCGGCCAGGAGGTAGCTTCTTCTTGGCCTTGGGTAGATCCTCATCAAGAGTCTTAAGAGTCTTAGCGTCTTCACCAAAGAGATCAGCTTGAGGTT
>CAYWZI010000057.1:0-13690 GCA_964462815.1 uncultured Microbacteriaceae bacterium | reverse complement strand
GATCGCGTGCGAGGGGTCGGGCTCGAGATCGATCAGTACTTCGAGGGCCCGAGGCCGATTGGGGTCGCGACGCAAGTAGCCACTCAGTTCGAGCTGACCGAGCTGATGCGAGACGCTCGAGAGAGACGCGAGACCCACTGCTTCCGCAATCTCACGCATGCTCGGCGGATACCCGCGGCGGGCAACGGAGGCCTGAATCACCGACAGAATCTCGCGCTGCTTATCGCTCAGCGTCGTGCGGCGGCGGGTGGATGCCGAGGTCGGGGCGTTCTCGTCGTCGAGACGATCCTCGTGCTGTGCGTCGACCATGTCGATGCTCCGTTCTGACGAATGGCGTTCTGACGAGTGTCGGTGGTGGAACGTTGAATGTTCTCGAACCCTCGAAACTCTATCCACTAACGGGGGTCAGATCAAACATGTGTTCGAGTGTGTCGCGAGATCGGAGACAAAAATGGCTGAAGAGCTTGAAACTGTGTTCGATCGAATGTATGTTCGGAACACAGGTTCGCACCGCTCCTCCCGGCCGAGGGGCGCTGCATCCCCCGGCAGCCCCCCTGCCGGGGGACCTGTGCCAACCACCACCAGCAGCACTCGGCCAGGTAGCACGACGGCAGCACCGCATCACCCAGCGAAAGGCGACACCATGAGCGCAGTGATCTACGACCCCCGGTTCGGGTCAGCTCTGCCGACCTCGGCACTGCCGGCCGGCGCGCGCGTGCGGCTTCGTCTCACGCGGCGCGGTCGCGCCGTCATCGCGATGCTCGTTTCCCTGCCGCTCGTGATCTGGCTCATCGCCGCCTCCCTGAACGGTGGTGGCGCTACGGCAACGTCGGACTCCGCCGCCTCCGCGAACGTGGTTGTCACGACCGTCACCGTCGAAGCGGGGCAGTCGCTGTGGGAAGTCGCGCAGATGATCGCGCCTGACGCATCGACGGCAGACGTCGTGGCCGATGTCATGGCCATCAATGCTCTCGAGAGCGCTTCGGTTCAACCGGGCCAAGAGCTCATCGTTCCGGAGCGCTATCTCGACTGAGCGGTCGACTGAGCGGTCGACTGAGCGCTCGATTGTCCAGCCCGGCGGGGCACCACCCCGACCTGGCTACGATGAGCGGGTGACGAGCCTCGACGACCTGCCGATCCGAGACGACCTCCGAGGGCAGGTGCCCTACGGCGCACCTCAAAAGGCCGTGCGCATCGCGCTCAACGTCAACGAGAACACGCATCCGGTTCCGGTTGAGGTGATCGCGCACGTTGCCGCGGCTGTCGAACGCGAGCTGCATGCGGTCAACCGTTATCCCGATCGCGAGTTCACGACGCTGCGCGAGAGCCTCGCGGGCTATCTCGGCTCGGGCATCACCGCCGCGCAGATGTGGGCGGCCAACGGGTCGAACGAAGTTATCCAACACGTTCTGCAAGCTTTCGGGGGCCCGGGTCGATCGGTGCTCGGATTCCCGCCGACCTACTCGATGCACTCGATCATTGCCGCGGGAACAGGCACGACATGGATCAGTGGCGCTCGCGATGCCGACTTCACCCTGAACCCCGAGACGGCGGCGGCGGCGGTCGACGCGGCGGATCCCGATCTGGTCTTTCTCTGTGCCCCGAACAATCCGACGGGAACCCCGCTCGGGCTCGACACCATCGCCGCGGTCTACGAGGCGAGCCGCGGCATCGTCATGGTTGATGAGGCCTACGCCGAGTTCATGCCCGACGGGCAGCCCGACGCCCTGAGTCTGCTGGAGGGGCGCCCGCGGCTCGTCGTGTCACGCACCATGAGTAAAGCCTTCGCGTTCGCGGGCGCCCGTTTGGGCTATGTCGCGGCCGACCCTGCGGTCATTGACGCGCTCCGACTGGTCCGGCTGCCCTATCACTTGTCGTCGTTGACGCAAGCGGCCGCGATCGCGGCCCTCGAGCACGCCGCCACGATGCTGCGCACCGTCGACGACATTCGGCAGCAGCGCGATCGACTCATCGTTGAGCTCGCCGCGCTCGGCTACGCCCCTCACGACAGCTGGGCCAACTTCGTGCTCTTCGGCGGTGTCGCTGATCCGCGCGCCACTTTCGAGTACTTGCTGTCGCACGACATCCTGATTCGCGATATCGGCTTGGCGAACCACCTTCGCGTCACCGCCGGAACCGAGGCGGAGACCACGGAGTTCCTCGACGTGCTGGCTAAGATGAACCAGTGAGCACCCCCCGAATTGCCGAACTGCGGCGGGAGACGAGCGAGTCGTCGATCGAGCTGCGCATCGACCTCGACGGCACAGGCAGGTCATCGATCTCGACCACCGCGCCGTTGTCGATCTCGATGTCTCGGCGCGTGGTGACACGGCGATCGACGTGCACCACACGGTGGAAGACACGGGGATCGTTCTCGGATCAGCGATCGCCCAGGCCCTCGGCGACAAGGAGGGCATCGCGCGATTCGGTGACGCTCTTGTGCCACTCGATGAGGCTCTCGCTCAAGCGGTCGTCGACGTCAGTGGTCGCCCCTACTTGGTGCACTCGGGTGAGCCTGCGGGTTTTGAGCACCACCTCATCGGTGGCCACTTCACCGGGTCGATGGTGCGCCACGTCTTCGAGGCCATCACGATGCACGCGGGCCTCACCGTGCACCTCACCGTGCTCGCGGGGCGCGACCCCCACCACATCGCCGAGGCCGAGTTCAAGGCTTTTGCACGAGCGTTCCGCCAAGCGGTGCAGTACGACGCACGAGTTCAGGGCATCCCCTCAACGAAGGGCGCGCTCTGATCGTGAGCGCTCCTGACGTGGTCGTGCTCGACTACGGTTCCGGAAATGTGCATTCGGCGGCCAAGGCTGTTGAAGCCGCCGGGGCCCGCGTCGAGTTGACGGCTGATCGCGACCGTGTGCTCGCGGCCGACGGACTCGTCGTGCCCGGCGTCGGCGCCTTTCGGGCGGTGATGGATGCTCTTCGCGCGGTCCGTGGCGATGAACTGATCGATCGGCGCCTCGCCGGCGGCCGCCCTGTGCTCGGAATCTGCGTCGGCCAGCAAGTCATGTTCGACAGTGGAGAGGAGCGCGGGGTCGTGACCCCCGGGCTTGGGCAGTGGCCCGGATCCGTGACGGCTCTGCGCGCGCCGACGGTGCCGCACATGGGGTGGAACACCGTGGACGCGAGCGCTGAGTCGCGCCTGTTCGCGGGTCTTCACGATGAGCGCTTTTACTTCGTGCACTCTTATGCGGCGCACGAGTGGACGCTCGACCCTCATCCGACCATTCCCGCACCGATGGTGACGTGGGCCGAGCACGGTGAGCGTTTCATCGCTGCGGTCGAGAACGGTCCGCTCTGCAGCACTCAATTCCACCCGGAGAAGTCGGGCTCGGCCGGCTTGAGGTTTCTCAGCAATTGGCTGGGTACCTTCTGAGCACCGCTGCATGCCGCCAACCGAGTACGATTCTGTGTTTGGCCTCGAACACCCGCGGGCCTGACCACATACGCGACCTGACGATACGAGTAGAAAGCCCCTCATGAGCGAGTTCTCGACGATTCCCGCCCTCACGCTCCTTCCGGCGGTGGACGTCGCAGGGGGCAAGGCGGTGCGCCTCACCCAGGGTGAGGCCGGCACCGAGACGAGCTATGGCGACCCGATCGACGCGGCGCACGAGTGGGCTGACCAGGGTGCTGAGTGGATCCACCTCGTCGATCTCGACGCTGCTTTTGGTCGTGGCAGCAATCGGTCGATCATCAAGAAGGTTGTCAAGACCACCCCTCGCAGCGTCAACATCGAGCTGTCCGGCGGAATCCGTGACGATGCCACGCTCGAAGCCGCGCTCGCCACGGGTGCGAAGCGCATCAACCTCGGCACCGCTGCGCTCGAAAACCCCGAGTGGGCGGCGCACGTGATTTCGGAGTATGGCGAGGCCATTGCCGTGGGTCTCGATGTTCGCGGTACAACGCTTGCCGCGCGCGGGTGGACCGAAGAGGGCGGAGACCTGTGGTCCGTGCTCGAGCGGCTTGAGTCGGCGGGGTGCGCCCGCTACGTCGTCACCGATGTCACGAAAGACGGCACGCTCAAGGGCCCCAACCTCGAGCTTCTTCGTTCCGTCATGGAACGCACGCACCGACCGGTCATCGCTTCGGGCGGCGTTGCGAGTCTCGATGACATTGCGGCTCTGCGCGAGTTGGTTCCCCTCGGTCTCGAGGGTGCCATTGTCGGCAAGGCGCTGTACGCAGGGGCCTTCACTCTTCCCGAAGCCCTGGATGTCGCGGGCCGCTGACTCTGCCGGCCAGCCCTGGGAAGGTCGGCACTTCGAGCCGAACGAGCACCGCAGTGATGACGGCTCGGCGCCGGCGGCGTACCTCGCGGCCCGAGATGCGTTCCGCCGCGGCGATGCGAGCTTCCCCGAGTTCGTCGATGTGATTCGCGGCTGCCGCTTTCTGATTCCTCTCGTGGCGGTCGCGGGCGAGATGGGTCACACGGCTGAGGGGCTCGTGGTGGACAAGTCTCAAGAACTCTCGATCATCACCGTCGCGGACCCTGACGGGCGCCCGGTGCTGCCGGTCTTCTCGTCGGTTGATGCCATGAGCCGATGGCGGCCCGATGCTCGACCCGTCCCGGCCGACGCGGTGCGGGTGGCACTCGCGGCCGCGAGTGAGGGCACTGACCGTGTCGTGATCGATGCGCGTTCGGGCCCCGATGAAGTGGTGCTGCCGCGCCCTGCCGTCTGGGCGATCGCGCAGCAAGAGCCGTGGGTTCCCGCCGTCGATGATGACGGCGTGCTCGAAGCGATCGCGCGGCCCGCCGCCGCGCATCCACAGATCTGGGCAGTCTCGCTCGTTGCCGGAGACCCGCTCGCGCGGGGAGCCGGGGCAGAAGTGCTCGTTCGACTTGCCATCGAACCCGGGCTCGATGCCGACCGCCTGCGCGTGATCATCGCGTCGCTGAGCGGGGCCTGGGCACAGGATGCGACCGTCGCTCGCCGCATCGACTCGCTGTCGGTGCAGCCGGTCGCGGCAGAACCCGCTTAGGTGACGGGGCCCGTGAGCTTCTCGCCCGGGCCCTGACCGGGTGCGTCAGGAAACGGTGAGGCTTCGCGAAACGCCAACTGCACCGAACGCAGACCGTCGCGCAAGACGCGAGCGTGGTGGTCGCCGAGTTCGGGAGCCGCAGCGGTGATGAGACCGGCAAGCGCCGTAATGAGTTTGCGCGCCTCGGCGAGGTCGATCTCGTCGTCACCGTGTTCGGAGAGCCCGCATTTGACGGCCGCCGCGCTCAACAGGTGCACGGCGACGGTGTTGATGATCTCGATCGCGGGCACGTCAGCGATGTCCCGAGCCGGGTCGGTGGGGGGCTGGTTCTCGCTCATGATGCCTTTCGATTGCTGCGGCTGTGGGCGCCTGTGGTGGCAGGACGTTTCCGAACAACCCAGGGTGCTGGTATGGTTATGCGGGCTCCGGGGCCAGATCCCCGGTACGAAAGTGGAGAAATCTCCCACCCGCGCTTGACCGCATTTAGGTTACCGGGTCGAATCACCCCGTTCGGCGGCTCTCGAGTCGCGCGAAGTCCGTGGGTGGTACTGGCCGTGCGCCAGGGATGCTCTCCTCTTTCACCCCCGAACAACCGTGGTGAATCAACAGAGGAGAATCGCATCAGCGAACCGAGAACGAACGATCGCATCCGAGTGCCCGAGGTTCGCCTCGTCGGCCCCGCCGGAGAGCAGGTCGGAGTCGTCAAGATCGAGGTAGCCCTGCGCTTGGCGCAAGAGGCTGACCTCGACTTGGTCGAGGTCGCCCCCAACTCGAAGCCGCCCGTGGTGAAAATCATGGACTACGGCAAGTTCAAGTACGAGGCGGCGCAGAAAGCGAAAGAAGCGCGCCGCAACCAGGCGAACACCATCCTCAAGGAGGTGCGCTTCCGCTTGAAGATCGACAAGCACGACTACGAGACGAAGCGCAAGCGCGCTGAGGGCTTCTTGCAGGCGGGCGACAAGGTCAAGGCGATGATCTTGTTCCGTGGCCGCGAGCAATCGCGACCTGAGCAGGGTGTGCGACTGCTTCAGCGTTTCGCTGAAGACGTCGTGGAGTACGGCACCGTCGAGTCGAGCCCGATGATCGATGGCCGCAACATGGTCATGATCATCGGCCCGCTGCGCAACAAGGCCGACGCGAAGGCGGAGCAGATGGCTGCGCGCGCCGCGAACAAGGCGGCACGCAAGGTCAGCGAGGCGGCACCCGCTGCCGAGAAGCCCGCTGCCGAGAAGCCGGCCACTCAGAAGCCCGTCGTCGAGACGCCTGCTGCCGAGAAGCCGGCCGCCGACACGGTCGCCGAGCCTGTGGCCGAGAAGCCTGCCGTCGCGAAGAAGCCGGCAGCAGCGAAGCCGGCCGCAGCGGTCAAGCCCGCCGCGGCTAAGCCAGCCGCGGCAAAGCCCGCAGCCACCGCGGCAGCGAAGCCGGCAGCGGCAACGAAGCCCGCGGCAGCAGCCAAGCCTGGCGCCGCCAAGCCTGCCGCCGCAAAGCCCGCCGTAGCCAAGCCCGCAGCAGCCAAGCCCGCAGCAGCCAAGCCCCCCACCACCTCCGACGCGCCCTAAGCGGCGTCGGCGACGATCCACGACGAAACGAAAACGAGGAAGCAATGCCCAAGCAGAAGACGCACTCCGGTGCCAAGAAGCGCTTCAAGCTGACCGGCTCTGGCAAGGTCATGAAGCAGGGCGCGGGTATGCGCCACAACCTTGAGAAGAAGAGCAGCAAGACGACCCGTCGCCTCAACACTGAGGTTGTGCTGGCTCCTCAAGACGCCAAGGTCATCAAGAAGCTCATCGGCAACAAGTAAGACCCGAGACAGAACCGTAAGGACGATAAGAAATGGCAAGAGTCAAGCGGGCCGTCAACGCCCACAAGAAGCGTCGGGTCATCCTCGAGCGCGCAGAGGGCTACCGCGGTCAGCGGTCGCGCCTCTACCGCAAGGCCAAAGAGCAGGTCACTCACTCGCTGGTCTACTCCTACCGCGACCGCCGCGCGAAGAAGGGCGAGTTCCGCCGCCTCTGGATCCAGCGCATCAACGCTGCGTCGCGCGCCAACGGTCTCACCTATAACCGCCTGATCCAGGGCCTCGGCCTCGCTGGTGTTGAGGTCGACCGTCGCATGCTCGCTGAGCTGGCCGTCAACGAGCCCGCTGCGTTCACTGCGCTCGTGAAGGTTGCCAAGGAGGCCCTCCCGGCCGACACCTCGGCGCCGAAGGTTGACGCGGCCTAGTCGCACCAACCCTCGCCTCGTTGCACTATCGCCGCGGCGTGCTCCTGATGGGGGCGCGCCGCGGCGTCGTTGTGGGGAGAGGAGCCTCCGCGGGCGCGCCGGGCCTGGTTCACCCGGCGTTCATCCCTCCCTCGCTAGCATGACGCTGTGATCGACAATCCGCGCTCACCCCGCGTGCGTGCGGCGGCGAAGCTGGCGAAGAAGAACCAGCGCACTGAGACGGGTCTGTTTCTGCTCGAGGGCCCGCAGGCCGTCTCCGAAGCTTTGCAGTTTCGGCCCGAGCTTCTCGTCGAGATCTTCGCGACACCGGCAGCTCTCGAGCGCCATGCCGGTCTTGCGCGCTCCGCCCAGGCGGTCGAGTGCCGCATTGAGAAGGTGACGGATGCCGTGCTGGAGACGATCGCCGACACCGTGACCCCTCAGGGGGTTGTTGCCGTATGCCGTCAGTTCCCGCTTTCGCTGGACGACGTCATCGACCGGCGCCCGCGGCTCGTGGCGGTGCTGGAAGAGGTGCGGGATCCGGGAAACGCGGGCACGATCATCCGGGTCGCCGATGCAGCAGGAGCCGATGCGGTGATTCTGAGCGGTTCCAGCGTTGACGTGTTCAACCCCAAAGTGGTGCGAGCCACGACGGGTTCTCTGTTTCACCTTCCCGTCGTCGTGGGGGTCGCGCTCGAGCCGACCCTGCAGCGTCTTCGCGACGCAGGAAGTCGGATTCTCGCGGCCGACATCTCGGGTGACGATCTGCTGACCGTCCGTTCTGACGGCCAGCTCGACGGGCCAACGACATGGCTATTCGGCAACGAAGCTCGAGGGCTCACGGCTGAGCAGCTGGCGCTCGCCGATCGCGCAGTCATCGTGCCGATCTATGGCGCGGCCGAGTCGTTGAACCTTGCGACGGCTGCCGCTGTGTGTCTCTATGAGAGCGCCTTCGCGCAACGGGCGAGTGACGCTGCACAGCCGCACTAAACTCAGTTCTCGTGCCAGCTAGCCCCGAGATCTCTGAGTCCGCCGTTTCTGCCGCTATCGAGGCAGCACTCGGCGCCGTTGCGGCCGCCGTCGACACGGCAGAGCTCAAGGCTGCCAAGACGGCTCACGCCGGGGAATCGTCGCCGCTCGCGGCACTCAACGCGCTCTTGCGCGATGTTCCCGCCGACCAGAAGGCATCGTTCGGCAAGCTCGTCGGCCAGGCTCGTGCGCGTGTTGCTCAGGCCATCGCCGAGCGCGAGGCAGAGCTGGCCGAGGCCGAAGAGCACGCGCGACTTGTCGCCGAAGCGATCGACGTCACGGGCATCCCCCCGCTGCGCATCGCGGGTGCGCGCCACCCGCTCACGACGCTCATGGAAGACATGAGCGACATCTTCGTCGCAATGGGGTGGGAGGTCGACGAGGGCCCCGAGCTCGAGAACGACTGGTTCAACTTCGACCCTGACCACCCGGCGCGCGCGATGCAAGACACCTTCTTCATCGAGCCCGATGACCGCCACCTGATCTTGCGCACCCACACGAGTCCGGTGCAGTCGCGCTCGATGCTCTCGCGGGGCGTTCCGCTGTACATCGTTGCGCCCGGCCGGGTCTATCGCACCGACGAGCTCGACGCGACGCACACCCCGGTCTTTCACCAGATGGAGGGCATCGCGATCGACAAGGGGCTCACGATGGCCCACTTGCGCGGTGTGCTCGAGCACTTGGCCCGCGCCCTGTTCGGCGAGGGCGCGCGCATTCGCCTGCGACCCTCGTACTTTCCGTTCACCGAACCGAGCGCTGAGCTCGATGTGTGGCACCCAACCTTCCGTGGTGGCCCGCGCTGGATCGAGTGGGGTGGCTGCGGCATGGTCAACCCCAATGTGCTGCGCTCGGCGGGCATCGACCCTGAGGTCTACCAGGGCTTCGCTTTCGGCATGGGAATCGAGCGCACCCTCATGTTCCGCAACGGCGTGAGCGATATGCGCGACATGGTCGAGGGCGATGTGCGCTTCTCGCAGCAGTTTGGGTTGGTGGTCTGATGCGCATTCCGTTGTCGTGGCTTCGCGAGCACGTCGAGGTGCCGACGAGCGGTGACCCGATGGCCGACGCTGAAGCGGTGCACGCGGCCCTGGTTCGCGTGGGCCTCGAAGAAGAAGAGATTCACGGGGTTGCCCTCACGGGGCCGATCGTCGTCGGGCAGGTGCTCGAGTTCGTTGACGAGCCGCAATCGAACGGCAAGACCATTCGGTGGTGCCAGGTTCTGACGGCACCGGGGGAGACCCGGGGCATTGTCTGCGGCGCGAGCAACTTCGTCGTCGGCGACAAGGTCGTTGTGTCACTGCCGGGCGCGGTGCTGCCCGGCCCGTTCCCGATCGCCGCCCGGAAAACCTACGGCCATGTCTCCGACGGCATGATCGCGAGCGCGCGCGAACTCGGCCTCGGTGACGAGCACGATGGCATTCTGCGCCTCGGAACGCTCGGTCTTGACCCCGAAGTCGGCACCGACGCGATCGCCCTGCTGGGCCTCGATGACCTCGCCGTCGAGATCAACGTGACGCCCGACCGCGGCTACGCCCTGTCGATCCGCGGCGTCGCCCGCGAGTACTCGCACGCGACGGGTGCGGAGTTCCGCGACCCGGCGCTCGCGCTGAGCCCGGCGCGGGCATCCGGATTCGATGTCACCGTCCGTGACGAGGCGCCGATTCATGGCCTGCCCGGGTGCGACGCCTTCGTGACGCGCGTGGTGCGCGGTATTGACCCCGACCGACCGTCGCCGGCATGGATGACCTCCCGCCTGTCGCTCGCCGGTATTCGCTCGATCTCTCTCGTGGTCGACATCACCAACTACGTGATGCTCGAGCTCGGCCAGCCGATTCACGCCTACGACCTGCAGAAGCTCCGGGGCGGCATCACGGTGCGCCGCGCGCGTGCGGGCGAAACGCTCGTGACGCTCGATGACCAGACGCGCACGCTTCACGTCGAAGACCTGCTCATCACCGACGAGTCGGGGCCTATCGGGCTGGCGGGGGTCATGGGCGGTGCGAGCACCGAGATTTCGGCCAGCTCGGTCGATGTGCTCGTCGAAGCTGCCCACTTCGAGCCCGTCTCGATCGCGCGCACAGCTCGTCGCCACAAGCTGCCGAGCGAAGCGTCGCGACGCTTCGTGCGCGGAGTCGACCCGCTCGTTGCCGAGCCAGCGGCGCAGCGCGTCGTCGACTTGCTTGTCGAACTCGCCGGCGGCACCGCCGACACGCTCGGCTCACTGTGGGTTGACGCTCCGAGTCCGACCGCCGTGCATCTGGCCGAAGGTTTTGTCGACGCACTTGTCGGAGTCGATTTCTCGCTTGACGAGATCACCGATTCGCTCACGGCGATTGGTTGCACTCTGTCGGTCGAGACCGACGGATGGCTCGTGTCACCCCCGAGTTGGCGCCCCGATCTTGTCGATGCGCCGTCGATGGCGGAAGAAGTCGCGCGCATCGTGGGGTACGACCGTATTCCCGCCGTGCTGCCGATCGCGCCCCCCGGCCGCGGCCTCACGCGTCCTCAGCGCGTGCGCCGGGCAGTCGCCGACGCCCTGGCCGCATCGGGGCTCACGGAAGTGCTGGCGTATCCGTTTGTGTCGAGCGACGACATCGCCCTCATCGATGGCCCGGATGCACCGAGCATGGCGCTCGCGAACGCGTTCGACTCCGAGACCGCCCGGTTGCGCCGCAGTCTGATTCCTGGCTTGACCCGGATCGCGCACCGCAACATCTCGCGGGGCCTCACCGACGTAGGCCTCTTCGAGGTCGGCGCGGTATTCCACCCCGCGCCCGGTGCCGAGTACGGCACGGCGGAGGTGCCGCCCGGCGGCGTGCGCCCGAGCGACGCACACCTCGCGGAACTTCGCGCGAGCATCCCTGACCAACCGCGCTTTGTGGCGGCCCTCATGATTGGCGATCGACGCCCTAAGGGCATCGGCCAAGCGGCCGAGCCACGAGGCATTGCCGACGCCCTCGAAGCGGCCCACTCCGTCGCGTCGGTGGCCGGTGTCTCGTTGCGCGTTGAGCGCGGCGAGCACATCGCTCTGCACCCGGGAAGAACCGCTGCGCTGTGGATCAACGAGACGTTCGTCGGCGTAGCGGGAGAGCTGCTGCCCGCGCTCGCCGTTGAGCGCGACCTTCCGCGTCGCGTGGCCGTTCTCGAGCTCGACCTTGACGCGGTGGTCGCCGCGGGCACGAGCGACATTGTTGCGGGCCGCATCGTTGGGTACCCGGCGGCGACGCAAGACCTCTCGGTTGTCGTCAACGAGTCGGTGCCCGCCGGCGATGTTCGCGATGCGGTGCTGGAGGGCGCAGGTGCCCTGCTCGAGGCGGCGACGATTGTCGATGACTACCGAGGAACGGGCCTCGAGGCCGGAACCAAGTCGGTGACCCTGGCGTTGCGGTTCCGGGCCGATGACCGAACCCTCACCGCTGCAGAAGCAACAGAGGCCAAGCTCGCAGGGCTTGCCCTCGCCGCTGAGCGGTTAGGGGCGACCCTGCGAGCCTGACCTCGTCAGGTTGTGCGACGAACTACTTGCGCCCAGCGCCGAGCAGGCCGCCCAGGGCGCCCGTGATCAACTCTTGGCCCTGCGGGCTCGAGATGAGGCCACCGAGCATGTCGCCGAGTGCGTTGCCGCTCGACGCGGGGGCCTCGGCGGGCTCGGCTGCGGCAGTGGTCTTGTTGCCCATGAACTGGTTGGCGACGAAGGCGAGCACGATCGGCGCGACGATCGGCAACACCTGGGCCACGATCGCCCCAATGTCAGGGCCATCGCCCTTGACGTCGGCCTTCGACGCGGCAGCCTTGACAACGTCGTTCTTCTTGGCGCCGAAGACGTTGCTGACGATCTTCTCGCCGTCTTCTTCATCGATGTCAGCGAGCTTCTTCGGGGCGCGACCCTGGTGGTGTCCCAGGGCCTTCTCGAGCGACTTCGCACCCTTGTCGTCTTTCGCGTTCGCGGCGAGGCCGCCCACGATTGCGGGCACGGCGACGGCAACCGCCGCGCGTGCGATGTTCTCGTCGACACCGATCTTCTTGGCGATGTCTCCGATCGGAATCAGGTTGATGAGGCCGCTGAGGTCGTCCATGCAGGTGCTCCTTTGGTGTGCGGGGGCCGCCGTGCGCGTGCCCGTGTCGAAACCTCATCGTATTCTCTGCAAAGGTTAAGCACATGACCTATTCCGTGGCAGTAGCCGGAGCGAGCGGCTACGCGGGAGGTGAGGTTCTTCGCCTCATGGCGACTCACCCGCAGCTCGAGATTCGCACGGTCACGGCGCACTCGAACGCCGGCGAGAAGCTCATCGACGTTCACCCACACCTGCGGTCGCTTGACCACTTGGGGCTCGTCGACACGACGGCCGAGCAGCTTGCGGGGCACGACGTCGTCGTGCTTGCCCTGCCGCACGGCGCCTCGGGAGCCATCGCGGCGAGCCTGCCGCCCGAGACCCTCGTGCTCGACTGCGGCGCCGACCACCGGCTGACGAACGCCGACGACTGGGCTCGCTTCTACGGTGGCGAGTATCACGGAGCCTGGGCATACGGCCTCCCCGAGCTCGTGCACGCCGACGGCGGCCGCCAGCGGTCTCTGCTCGCGGGCGCGCGGCGTATCGCCGTTCCCGGGTGCAATGTCACCGCGGTCACTCTGGGTCTGGCGCCCGGCATCCAGAGTGGCGTGATCGAGAGCGGAGACCTCACGGCCACGCTCGCGGTAGGGCCGAGTGGGGCGGGGCGCACCCTGCGCACCGATCTCCTCGCGAGCGAGCTGCTGGGCGCCGCGGCGCCGTACGCCGTCGGAGGAGTGCACCGGCATATCCCCGAGATTCTGCAGAACGTGCGCACTGCGGGAGGCGAACGGCCGAGCATCTCATTTACTCCGGTGCTCGTGCCGATGTCGCGCGGCATTCTCGCGACGGTCACGGCCCGGCTCACGCCCGGCGTCGATGCGGCGAGCGTGCGCGATGCCTGGGTCGCCGCATATGCCGACGAGCCGTTCGTGCATGTGCTGCCCGAGGGCAGCTTTCCGTCGACGTCGTCGGTCATCGGGGCGAACACCGCACTGCTGGGCATCGCCGTCGACACGGACGCGCAGCGCGTGGTCGTCGTCGTCGCGATCGACAATCTCGTCAAGGGCACGGCGGGTGCCGCCATTCAGTCGATGAACCTTGCCCTCGGTCTGCCCGAGGTGGCCGGCCTACCCGCGAACGGAGTCGCCCCGTGAGCGTCACGAAACCTCTCGGATTCGTCGCGGCAGGGGTCGCATGCGGCCTCAAGTCGAGCGGCAACCGAGACCTCGCACTCATCGTCAACCAGGGCCCGTCGAAGGCCGCCGCGGCAGTCTTCACCAGCAACCGCGCCAAGGCACACCCCGTGCTGTGGTCGCAGCAGGTGATCGCTGATGGCGAGGTGAGCGCGATCGTGCTCAACTCGGGCGGCGCGAACTGTTTCACGGGTCCGGAAGGGTTCCAGGTGACGCACGCGACCGCC
>CAYWZI010000056.1:0-13763 GCA_964462815.1 uncultured Microbacteriaceae bacterium | reverse complement strand
CGGCCGCTTCCTCGAAGGCGGGCAGGAGGTCGATCAGCACCTCGCGGGCATCCCCCACAATCGGAACATCGGCGTGGCGGATCTTGCCGATCTCCGCAGGGTCGATGTCGATGTGGATCACCTTCGCACCGGGAGCGAACTCACTCACCTTGCCCGTCACGCGGTCATCGAATCGTGAGCCGATGGCGACGAGCAAGTCACTCTCTTGCAGCGCGAGCACGGACGGCACCGTGCCGTGCATGCCCGGCATGCCGAGGTTCTGCCGGTGCGAGTCAGGAAACGCGCCGCGCGCCATGAGGGTCGTGACGACGGGCGCGCCGGTCTTCTCGGCGAACGCGAGCAGCTCTTTGTGGGCTCCCGAGCGCACGACGCCGCCTCCGACGTAGAGCACTGGCTTGCGCGACTCGACGATGAGTTGAGCCGCCGCCTGCAGTTGCTTGCCGTGCGCCTTAGTGACCGGGCGGTACCCGGGCAGGTCGATCTTGGGCGGCCAGATAAACGGGGCGGACTTCTGCTGCGCGTCTTTCGTCACGTCGACCAGAACGGGGCCGGGGCGCCCCGTCGTGGCGATGTGCACGGCAGCGGCGATCACGCCGGGCACATCCTCGGGCTTTGTGACAAGGAACGAGTGCTTCGTGATCGGCATCGTGATTCCCGTGATGTCGACCTCTTGAAACGCGTCGGTGCCCATCGAGGTCGAGAACACCTGGCCGGTGATCGCGAGCAGCGGCACCGAGTCCATGTGAGCATCCGCGATGGCGGTAACGAGGTTGGTGGCTCCGGGGCCCGATGTGGCGATGCAGACGCCGAGGCGTCCGCTCGCGGCCGCGTAGCCTTCTGCTGCGTGACCGGCGCCCTGCTCGTGCCGCACCAGAATGTGGCGAATCGTGGTCGACGACATGAGCTCGTCGTAGAACGGCATGATGGCGCCGCCGGGCAGGCCAAAGACGTCGGTGATGCCGAGCTTCTCGAGCGAGGCGAGAATCGCGCCTGAGCCTGTGAGCATCGGCGGTTCGGCCGTCGTCTTCGCTGCCCGCGCGGGAGCGGGTGCCGGTGTCACGGGAGTTGATTCCGTGGTCATGAGATGGGTTTCCTAGCGAGAGGTCAGTGATCGAAAGCGGAATGCCCGCACGAATTACCCAGTGACGGCTCCTTGTGCGGCAGACCGCACGAGCTTCGAGTACTTGGCAAGAACGCCACGGGTGTAACGCGGAGGCAGGGGCGCCCAGTCGGTGCGGCGCGCCTCAAGCTCGGACTTCTCGACCAGTAGGTCGATGGAGCGAGCAGCGATATCAACCCGGATCAGATCACCATCGCGCACGAAAGCAATAGGACCAGCGTCTACTGCTTCGGGAGCTACGTGGCCAATGCACAGTCCGGTTGTGCCGCCTGAGAATCGACCGTCGGTCAAGAGTAATACATCTTTGCCGAGACCCGCCCCCTTGATGGCGGCGGTGACGGCGAGCATCTCGCGCATACCCGGGCCACCCTTGGGGCCCTCGTAGCGAATGACAACGACGTCGCCAGCCGAGATCTCGCCCGCGGTGAGGGCGTCCATTGCCGCGCGCTCACGCTCGAACACGCGCGCCGGGCCTTCAAAGATGGCAGCGTCGAAGCCGGCGGTCTTGACGACGGCTCCCTCGGGCGCCATCGAGCCGTGCAGAATCGTGATGCCGCCCGTCGCGTGAATCGGGTTGTCGAGCGTGCGCAGCACGTCGCCGTCGAGTGCGTCGGGGTTCAACTCGGCGAGGTTCTCGGCCATCGTCTTGCCGGTCACGGTCATGACGTCGCCGTGCAGCAGGCCCGCATCGAGCAGTGCCTTGAGCAGCACGGGCAAGCCGCCCTGTCGGTCAACATCGTTCATGACGTAGCGACCGAAGGGCTTCAAGTCACCGATGTGCGGCACGCGGTTGCCGATCGTGTTGAAGTCGTCGAGCGTGAACGGCACTTCGGCTTCGTTCGCGATCGCGAGCAAGTGCAACACGACGTTGGTCGAGCCGCCGAGAGCCATCGCGACCGTCACGGCGTTCTCGAGTGCCTCGCGCGTCACGATCTGGCGCGCGGTAATTCCCTTGTTGAGGAGGTTGACGACGGCTTCGCCGCTGCGGTGCGCATACATGTCGCGGCGGCGATCATAGGATGCGGGGCTCGCCGACCCCGGAAGGCTCAAGCCCAGCGCCTCGGCCACGCTCGCCATCGTGTTGGCGGTGTACATACCGCCGCAGGCGCCTTCGCCCGGTGCGAACGCGCACTCGATGCGGTGGGCGTCTTCGGCCGACATCTTGCCCGCCTTGACGGCACCGACAGCCTCGAAACTGTCGATGATCGTGATCTCTTTCTCGGTGCCATCGCTGAGCTTGACCCAGCCCGGCGCAATCGAGCCCGCGTAGAGGAAGACGCTCGCGAGATCGAGTCGCACCGCGGCCATGAGCATGCCAGGAATCGACTTGTCGCAGCCCGCGAGCAGCACCGAGCCGTCGAGACGCTCAGCCTGCATGACGGTCTCGACCGAGTCGGCAATGACCTCGCGGCTCACGAGGGAGAAGTGCATGCCTTCGTGGCCCATCGAAATGCCGTCGCTCACGCTCACGGTGCCGAACTGGAGCGGGTAGCCACCGCCAGCGTGCACGCCTTCTTTCGCCGCTTGGGCCAATCGGCCGAGCGACAGATTGCACGGCGTGATCTCGTTCCACGAGCTGGCGATGCCAATTTGGGCCTTATCCCAGTCAGCATCGCCCATACCCACGGCACGCAACATGCCGCGCGAGGTGGTGGCTTCGATGCCGTCAGTGACGACGCGGGAACGGGGCTTGTGGTCGGCCGTTGACATGGGGCAAGTCTACGATGTGGGCGACTGCGCGCGGGCCTGCCCTGGTTCGTCATCGAGCGCACCCCCGGGCAGATCGGAACGACCTGCGGCGGCAACGTCAGGCGCCAACTCATCGGCAGTCAAGACATCCGCGTCGAAGTCTCCGGTGCGATATCCGGCGCGCCCGACCATGTGCGCCGAGATCGGTGACGTCAAGAGCTGAAACACCACGACGGGAATCAGCAGGAGCAGCACTTGCCAACTGCGCACGCTGAGCGCAAGGGCGATGACGATGAAGATCAGGCCGAGAATCTGCGGCTTGGTCGCCGCATGCAGGCGTGCGAGCGTATCCGGAAACCGCAGAAGACCGACGGCTGCTGCCAGTGTCAGAAACGCCGCAAGGAGGATGAGGACCGCTGCGATGCCGTCGAGAACCGAGGCGACGGGTTCGCTGTCGACGATGGTCGAAGCAGCACGTGAGGCGGCGGTCGCGGCGACCTCGGCGGCGCTCGTAGCGATGGCGCTGGGGATCATCATCGAGAACCTCCGTCGATCGCTCGGGCGTCGGGCGGCGGGGCTTTGCCCTGCGCAGCAGCAGCCTCGGCAGCTTCCGAGGCCGCTGTCGGGCGCGTGACGAAGCGGGCGACCGAGACGCTACCGAGGATTCCGATCACGGCGAGCACCACCATGAGCGGAATCGTGCGCGTGTGGCCGTTGATCGCCATCTCCGTGCCGACGACGATGATGAGGGTCGTGAGCATGACGTCGGACGCGATCACGCGGTCAACGAGGGACGGCCCGACGACAACCCGATAGAGCAGCAAGAGCGCCGCGATCGACAACATGCCGCCCGCGACATAGAGCACGATGTCGATCATGAGCGCACCGCCGCCCACTCCTCGGCGGAGCCCCAGGCACGCAACAAGTCGTGCTCGAGGCTGAGAACGTGCTCGCGCGCTTTCTCGACCTCCTCGGGCGTGGAGACATCGAGAGAGTGCACGTAGAGCCGGGCATTCGCGCGGTCAACTTCAAGAACGAGCGAGCCGGGCACGAGTGACACCGCGAGCGAGACGCCGGTCATGATGAAGTCGGAGCGCGTTCGCAGATCAACACGCACGATCGCGCTGAACGGCACGGGGCGCCGCGCGAACGCCTGAAAAGCAACCTGAAACGACGCCACGATCAGTTCACCAAAGAACCGACCCAGGAAGACCGCGAACCAGAACGGGTTGAAGCGATTCGCCAGATCAACCGGTGGGAGATAAAAGGTTCGCGTCACCACGAGGGCGACCACGATTCCCGTGACGATCGTGAGTGGCGTCAGGGAGCCCCACAGCAGCATCCACAGCACCACAAGTGCCAGCAGAAGCGGGATCTGCTTGACGAACGCGATACGACGGCGACCGTCGCGGCTACCCGCCTTCGGGGTGCCGGAGGAGATTGGCTCGGTGCGCGCAGGCGTGCTCACTCGTCACCCCCTTCCTCAGCAGTCGGAAACAGCAGTTCGATGTACGTGTTTGAGCCGTCGAGGTTTTGGGCGGCCCGGTCCGAAACCGCATAGAGCGGACCGGCAAAGACGGTGAGCGCGACACCGATCGCGACCATGGCCGCCGTGCTCGCGGTCATCAGGCGCGGCGTCGTCTTGCTCACCGCGATCGAGCCCGTGCTTTCGGGTGCCTCTTCGACCGTGCGCAGCAAGCGGGTTTCGTCGCCCTCGACGTCTCCTGCCGGACGCCAGAACGCAAGGTTCCAGACACGCACGAGCGCGTACAGCGTCAAGAGAGACACGAATGCACCGGCACCGATGAGCACATAGGCGAGCGCGTCGCCCTGTTCGGCGGCGGCCTGGAAGAGTCCGAGCTTGCCGATGAACCCCGAGAACGGAGGGATGCCGCCCAGATTGAGTGCCGGAACGAAGAACAGCACCGCGACCAATGGGGCGCTGGCCAGCAACCCACCGATGCGCGTGATTGATGTGCTGCCCGCTTCGCGCTCGACGAGTCCCGCCGCGAGGAACAACGTGGTTTGCACGATGATGTGATGCACGATGTAGAAGATCGCGGCTGCCGTACCCGCGACCGTCCCGAGGGCGACGCCGAGAATCATGTAGCCGATGTGGCTCACGAGGGTGAACGACAGGATGCGCTTGATGTCGGCTTGAGCGACGGCTCCGAGCGCGCCGACCACCATCGTGAGCAGCGCGACGATCATGAGCGCCGCGTTCAGTTCGGGCCCGGGGAAGATCACCGTCTCGACCCGGATGATCGCGTACACGCCGATCTTCGTCAGGAGTCCGGCAAACGCAGCGGTGACGGGAGCAGGTGCCGATGGGTAGCTGTCCGGAAGCCAGAACGACAGCGGGAACACAGCCGCCTTAATGCCGAAGGCCACCAAGAGCATGACGTGCAAGAGAATCTGCACGTCGACGGGCAGGTCACCCATGCGATCAGCGACTTGCGCCAGGTTCACGGTGCCGAGAGCGCCATAGACCATGCCGATCGACGCCAAGAACAGAATCGACGACAGCAAGCTCACGATGACGTACGTCACACCGGCCCGAATGCGCGACTCGGTGCCTCCGAGGGTGATGAGCACGTAACTCGCCACGAGAAGAATCTCGAAACCGACATACAGGTTGAACAGGTCGCCCGCGACAAAGGCGACCATGACGCCCGTGGTCAAGATGAGATACGTCGGGTAGTAGATCGACACCGGAGTCTCATCGTCACCATCGGCCAGACCCTGACCGATCGAGAAGATCAGCACGGCCAGCAGCACAACGGCCGAGACGACGATCATGATCGCCGAGAGCCGGTCAACGATCAGCACGATGCCGAACGGAGCCTGCCAGTTTCCGGCTTCGACCACGAGCGGGCCCGTGGTGTCGACGGCGATAAGCAGCGCCACCCCGATCGCGAGCACGATGACGAGTGAAATGGCAGCGACGATCCGTTGCGGTCGAGCACGGCGGCCGAGCACGAGCGTGAGGGCCGCGCCGAGCAACGGCACGAGCACCACGAGAGACACCAGCGCGTTCATCGCGGCTCCTCTCGGGCATCCGACGTTGCGGGAGAACCGGTCGAGGCCGCCTCGACCGGGAAGTCGGTGTCGCCTTCATCGGGGGCGGCTTCTTCGAGCGGAAGAGCAAACTCTCGATCGCGGAGAGCAACGTCGTCGGCATCGTCTTCGACATCGTCGGCGTTCGCGAGTCGCCACGACCGATAAATGAGGGCGAGCAAGAAAGCAGACACCGCGAACGTGATGACAATCGCAGTGAGAATGAGCGCTTGCGGCAAGGGGTCGGTGTACTCCTCCGGCGCGATGCCATCAGCGACGATCGGAGCGATGCCGGGCCGACCAGCCATGATGAGAATCAGCAGGTTGACACCGTTGCCGATCAAGAGAAATCCGAGCACGACCCGAGTCAGGCTGCGCTCGAGCAGCATGTAGACCCCGCACGCGATGAGAGCAGCCATCACAACGATGAGCACGAGAGACACGGTCACAAGGCGACCTCCTTCTCAGCGCGAACAGCTGCGGCGATCGCCGGTGATGCCTGGTCGTCGCCGCCCTGCCGGTCGACCTCAGCACCAAGACTCCGCAGCACGTCGAGAACAAGCCCGATGACGATCAAGTAGACCCCGATGTCAAAGATTGTTGAGGTCACGAACTCAACTTCGCCGAGCAGCCACACCTCGGTCTCAAAGTAGGTCGACGTCAACGGCGGTGCTCCGAAGAAGAGCGGCACGACGGCGGCCCCGGCCGCGACGATGAGACCGGCGCCCAAGATCGACCCAGCGCCCAGTGGCAGAGCGACTCCTAGCTCGTAGCGCCCTCCCGCGAGGTAACGCCCCACGAGCGCGAGGCCGGCGACGAGCCCGCCCACGAATCCGCCACCCGGCAGATTGTGGCCGGCGAAGAGGAGATAGAGCGACACGACGATGACCGCGTGGAAGGTGAGGCGCACAACCACTTCGAGCAGAATCGAGCGGTTGCGCGCGTCAAGGGTCGGCCCCGCAAGAATCCAGGCGCTGCGGCTCTCGCCGTCGGCGCCGAGATCGCGCACGCGGTCAAGCTTGGCCGCGATGCGGCGCTTAAGGATCGACCGGGGCACGCGAGTGGGCGGGTCGCCGCGACCGCGCAAGAAAAGCAGGCTCGCGACGCCCGTCGCTGCAGCGATGACGACGGCAAGTTCACCCAAGGTGTCCCAGCCACGCAAGTCGACGAGGGCGACGTTGACGATGTTGCGGCCATGACCCTGCACGAACGCGAGCTCAGGCCAGGCGAGTGAGATCGGGTCGGCGACGCGGGAGCCGGCCGCAACCAGAGCGACGAGAGCGACAACGACGCCCACACCGATGGCGATCGTCGCGCGGAGCGCTTTGTGGGTGCTGCCGTGACGGTCACCAAGCCGCGCGGGCAGACGACGCAGCACCAGAACGAACGCGATGAGCGTCACGATCTCGACGAGAATCTGCGTGATCGCGAGGTCGGGTGCGCCCTGCAACGCGAAGATCGCCGACATGCCAAAGCCGGTCACACCGACGATCACGAGGGCGGCAAAGCGCTTCTGCGCCTGAGTTGCGGCGATCGCCGCACCCACCATGACCGCGCCGATCGCGAGTTGAGCGGGTTGGTCCCACAGCCGCAGTTCGGTCGGCCAACTGTCGCCGGCGATGAGGGCAACCGCGAGCGAGCTCACGAAAACGACCACAATCACGCCGAGGTAGAACGAGAGCGAGCCGCGCTGCGTCAGGCTCGTCGTTCGCACGGCGAACCGGTCGAGCGCTCCCATGGTCTCCCAGTAGGCCTCGGATGCGTTCGCGCCCGTGCTCAGGCGCGCTTGCAGGCGTGCGAACTGCTCGCGCAGCGCGAACAGCGTTGCCCCCGCCACGATCGTGATGAGCGAGAGTCCGAGCTCGGGCTCAAGACCGTGCCACAGCGCCAGCTCGTAGGGCTTGCCGTCGGGAGCAGGGAACAGCGCCGGGTAGCCCGCGAGACCCGTATTGACGAGCGAGGCGAGGGGGCCAAGCGCAAGGCTTGTCACCGCGAGCACGGTGGGAGCAAACAAGAACCGCCGACTGACGGTCGCGAGCGCGGTGACGTCGTCGACGCCCGCCTTGCGCGAGAATGCCCCCCAGAAGAAACGGATGCTGTACGCAACCGTGAGCGCCGACCCCAGCACGACACCGACGGTGGCAATCGCGCCCCACAGCTGGCCGCTCGTGCCGACCAGCGAAGCGTCGTCGGCCGTTGCTGCCCCGAGCAGCCCGTGCAGCACAGTCTCTTTCGCGACGAAGCCGAAGAGGGGAGGCAGCCCGGCCATCGACGCGAGGGCGAGAGCGGCCACCACGGCGAGCACCGGCGAGCGCCGACCGAGCCCGCTGAGCTTGCGCAGATCGCGGGTTCCGGCCTTGTGGTCGATGATGCCGACCACGAGAAAGAGTGCGCTCTTGAACAGGGCGTGGGCGAGCAGAAGGGCAAGAGCGCCGAGCGCGGTTTCGCGCGTGCCGAACCCAGCGACGACGGTCAGGAACCCGAGTTGGCTGACGGTGCCGTACGCGAGGAGCAGCTTGAGGTCGGTCTGCTTGAGTGCGACCCATCCGCCGAGCAGCATGGTCGCGAGACCCAGCGTGACCAAGACTTCACGCCAACCCGGCACGTCGACGAAGGCTGGGGCAAGCCGCGCAAGCAAATAGATGCCGGCCTTCACCATGGCCGCAGCGTGCAGGTAGGCACTGACGGGAGTCGGTGCCGCCATGGCGCCAGGCAACCAGAAGTGCAGGGGAACGATTGCCGACTTCGACAGGGCGCCGACGAGAACGAGGTAGACCGCGACCGTCGTCAGGGTGTTCGGCGGCGCGGTCGCGAGAATCGTCGTGAGGCTTGACGACCCTGCCTGCACCGCGAGCAACACGAGGCCAACGAGCATGACGAGACCGCCGAGGGTCGTTGTGATGAGCGCCTGAAGCGCCGCACCTCGACTGGCTTTGCGGTGGGTGTAATGACCAATCAGGAGGTACGAGAAGACGCTCGTCGCTTCCCAAAAGACGAAAAGGAGGTAGACGTCGTCGGCGATGACGAGGCCGTACATGGCCCCGGCGAAAGCGAGCAGGACCGCGGCGAACCGACCGAGGCCGTTTTCATCGTCACGGAAGTACGCGCCGCAGTAGAACAGCACGAGGCTGCCGATGCCCGTGACGATGAGGGCAAGCACCCACGACAGCGTGTCCATCCGCACGTCGAGCGTGAACTGCAGCTGAGCGATGTAGGTGACCTGCTCGAACGGAAGCTGCCCTGCCTCACCACTGAGTACAGCGGGCGCCTGCAACAGCGTGTGCACGAAGGCACCCAGCGAGACGAGCGCAGCAACCCAAAACACCCGAGTGCCGATGCGGCGCGCGAGGGCCGGCAGAATGATTGCGGCCAGCGCAAACACCGCTAGGACGGCGAGCATGCGTCCTCCCTCGGTGTCGGTGAATCGGCAAGGGGGTAGGGCGTCACGAGCGGTGCGGCACCGTCGTGAGGCTCATCTTACGGTGTGCGGGCCGCGTGGTTCCTGAGTGGCCGCCGATGACCGAGCAGCGACAAACTCGGCGAGCGCCACCACGAGCTCAGCCGGATCACTCACGCGCCACCGCGCAATGGTTGGCGCACTGCCCACTTTGATGCCGAGATCGCCCGGCACGAGCGCGGCGAGCGCGTCTTCATCGGTCACGTCGTCGCCCGCGAAGAGCACGGCGTCGGGCTGAACGCTCGCACGCAGTGCACGCAGCCCGTCGCCCTTTGTGGCGTCGCGCACCGCAAACTCGATGACGTTCTTCCCTTCGCGCACCGTCATGGCAGCATCGAGTGCGGCAAGACGAGTGCGCACGCGCTCCTGCAGCTCACCAGCAGTCTGCCCGTCGACGAGTCGCGTATGCACGGCGAATCCGGCGGGCTTGTGCTCGATCCAGGCGCCATCGACCTCTCGCACTGCGGGGGCTACAGCGTCAAGCGCGGCGTCGACCCGCGACCGATCTTCGGCGGTGATCGGGCTCACCGGATCGCCCGACAAGCGGCGGACTTCGAGACCGTGCGAACCAACCATCGCGGCGTCGATCTGCGGCGGCACGACGGCGTCAAGGCTTTCGAGCGATCGCCCCGAGACGAACGCGATCGTGACGCCCGGGAGGTCCTGCAGCGCCTCGAGCTGGTCGACCGCGGCAGGCAACGCGCGAGCGTCCCCCGGTACGTCGACCTCCGGCGCGAGAGTCCCGTCGAAGTCGAGCGCGACGAGCACCCTCGCGAGGCCCGCGAGGCGACGCAACTCGGCGACGAGCCCCTCATCGAGCTCGGGTGCCACCCCGCTCGGGTGCTCGCTCATCGCGCCGCCGAATGGTGGTTGGCGTGTCGCAGGGTGTCGAGAAACGTGTTCGACCAGCGCGCGACGTCGTTGTCGCGCACGCGGCGCCGCAGCGCGCGCATCCGTGTCGTTCGCTCTCGCTGGGGCATACGCACGGCCTGCAGCATCGCGTCTTTAAGGCCGTCGATGTCGTGGGGGTTGACGAGCAGAGCGTTCTTGAGCTCGTCCGCGGCTCCCGCGAACTCACTGAGCACAAGCACGCCGTCTTCGTCGTGTCGGCAGGCGACATACTCCTTCGCCACGAGGTTCATGCCGTCGCGCAGCGCCGTGACGAGCATGACGTCAGCGGCGAGGTAGAGGGCCACCATCTCTTCGCGCGGGTACCCGTGGTGCAGGTATGACACCACGGGGTGGCTAATGGTGGCGTACGTGCCGTTGAGCCGGCCGACTGTCAGCTCGATCTCGTCGCGCAATTGCATGTAGGCGGCGACCCGTTCACGACTGGGGCTCGCGACTTGCACGAGCACGGTCTCGCCCGCCGCCGTCGCTCCGTCGCGCAAGAGTTCACCGAACGCCTTCAGGCGATGACGGATGCCCTTCGTGTAGTCGAGGCGGTCGACGCCGAGCATGATCGTGCGCGGGTTGCCGAGGTCATCCCGAATCTGCTGGGCGCGCGCTTGAACCTCGGGCCGATGCGCGATCTCTTCGAACCCGGCCACATCAATCGAGATCGGAAACGCTTTGGCGATGACGGTTCGGTGACCGCTGGACCCGTCGGGAACATGAATATCGGGAGTGCGCGTGGCGTAGCCAAACAGCCGCCGCACCGCGCGCGAGAAGTTGCCCGCATCGGCAACACGCTGAAACCCCACGACATCAGCACCCAGCAGCCCTTCAATGACTTGCTTGCGCCAGGGCAGTTGGGCATAGATTCCGTACGGCGGAAACGGAATGTGGTTGAAAAAACCGATCGTGAGGTCGGGGCGTTGCTCGCGTAGCATGCGGGGAACGAGCTGCAGTTGGTAGTCCTGCACCCAGACGGTGGCACCCGGGGCGGCGATGCGCGCACTTGCATCGGCGAAGCGCTGGTTGACGTGCACGTACGACTCCCACCACTCCCGGTGAAAGCTCGGCGGCGCAATGACGTCGTGATAGAGCGGCCAGAGCGTGTCATTGCTGAAACCCTCGTAGTACTGCTCGATCTCGAGCGGACTCAGCGGCACCGGCACCAGGTGGGTTCCGTTGTCGGTGAAGGGATCGAGGTCGAGGTCGGGCTGGCCAGCCCACCCCACCCAGGCTCCGCCCGACGCCTGCATGACCGGCTCGAGCGCCGTCACGAGACCGCCGGGCGACCGTTGCCAGGTCGATGCTCCGTCGGCGTCGATGACGCGGTCGACCGGCAACCGGTTCGATACGACGACGAAGTCGTACCGGGCGTGCGGGGTGTCGTTCATGGGAGGGGTCATGTCGCTCGCTCGCGTTCCTTGTGGGAATTCGTCGGGGCGGGGCCGCCGCGAGCCACCGTATCAGCCGCGTATCCGCGAGGGCTCAGCATCGTCGCCGCCCCGATGGTTCGACGGACCGTCATGCGGCGTTCACTCTAGCCTCGCCGTCGAGCGACCCCGGGCGACTTACAGTGACCTCGTGATCAGCATCGGCTTGGGATCCACCAGCGTCTTTCCGCGTCGCCTCTCCGACGCTTTCCGACTGGCCGCCGAGGCCGGGTACGACGGCATCGAGATCATGGTGACGAGCGACCCCGACACGCGCGACCCGCGCGTGATTAGCGCGCTCAGTGAGCGATATGGGATGCCCGTCCTGAGCATCCACGCCCCCGTGCTGGTCTTGACGACCTTCGTGTACGGGCTCAACCCGCACGTCAAGCTCGACCGAAGCGCCGAACTCGCGCGACAGGTGGGAGCACCCACCGTTGTCGTCCACCCTCCGTTTCGCTGGCAAGTAGTGTCGGCCCGCCGCTTCGAGAGCTCGGTGCGCGAACTCGAAGCGCGGCACGGAGTCATGATCGCCGTCGAGAACATGTTTCCGGTGACCGTACGAGGCCGAGACCGTGAGGCCTACGCGCCGAGCTGGAACTCTGGTGACCTCGACGTCACCGCACTCACGCTCGACTTTTCGCACGCGGCGCTCGCTGGCGTGAGCGCACTCGACCTCGCGCACTCATGGGGTGACCGCTTGCGGCACGTGCACTTGTGCGACGGGTCATCGACGGAGCCCAACGATCGCATCATCGACGAACACCTGCTGCCCGGGCACGGTGCTCAACCAGTCGCCGAGGTTTTGCAGTTGCTCGCCGAGCGGGGGTTCACTGGCTCGCTCATCGCCGAGATCTCGACGCGATCATGCGGCACCGACGACGTCGCTCGACTCGCGCTCTTGCGCGAAACCGTCGAGTTCGCCCGGCGCCACACGGCGCGCGCGCGCGTGCCGCAGCCGGTTGACGTCAGCGCGCTGGTGCCGCAGCCGGTCGGCGCACGCGCCTAGGGCGGCGCTTCGCGCGCCCCGGCAGAAGCCTCGACGCTCTAGGCGAGAAAGGCCCGCAGCAGCGACTGCGAACCGTCGAGGTGCTCAGCCATGCACGTTGCTGCCCGTTCGGCGTCGCCGACGAGCACGGCCCACACGATCTGCTCATGCTGCTCATCGGAGTGCGCGATGTTGGGCGCCAGCAACGGAATGCGGTCGAGCAAGCGGTTGACGCTCATGCGGTTCTCGGCGATGAGCGACACGAGGCTCGGGCTGCCCGACAGCTCGGCAATCGTCAGGTGCAAGCGCGAGTCGAGGCGACGGTAGTCGGCCGGGTCGGCTGCCGCAAGTTCGCGCAACCGCACGTGAAGCGACTCGCGTTGCGCCGCTGTGAGCGCGCGGCCCGCGGCCGCTCGAGCGGCGCCCACTTCGAGCACCGATCGCAGAGTGAGAATGTCATCGAGCTCCGTCACCGTGATCTCGGGAGCGGGTTCGCCGCCCGGCACGGGCAAAGGGTCGCACACGAAGGTGCCGCCGTACCGCCCTCGTCGCGACTCGAGGTAGCCGGCGTCAGCAAGCGAGCGAATCGCTTCGCGCACAGTGTCGCGGCTGACCTCGAAACGGGCCGCGAGCTCGCGTTCAGGAGCGAGGGCCTCCCCCGGGCCGACGAGGCCCAGTCGAATCAACTGCAGCAGTCGCGCGAGAGTCTCTTCGAATGCGTTTCCGCCCCGCACGGGCCGTGAGAGCGCTTCGTGGGCGAGAGACTCGCCCGTCTCGCCGAGCCCGATGCCCGCAGAATCGGCACCGCGCGTCGTCGCCTCCTCGCCGTCACCCGCCATGGTCGAGACCTTACAACGGCGTCACATACGCGCCGCTGATACCGCCGTCGACCAAGAACGTTGACGCCGTGATGAACGAGGCGTCGTCGCTCGCAAGGAAGGCGACTGCCGCCGCGAGCTCTTCCGCCTCGGCGAACCGCCCTTTCGGAATGTGCACAAGCCGACGCTGAGCGCGCTCGGGGTCTTTCGCGAAGAGCTCTTGCAGCAGCGGAGTGTTGACCGGGCCCGGGCACAGCGCGTTGACGCGAATGCCCTGGCGCGCAAACTGCACGCCGAGTTCGCGCGTCAT
>CAYWZI010000055.1:0-13865 GCA_964462815.1 uncultured Microbacteriaceae bacterium | reverse complement strand
CACGATGAATCCATTCCAGCACGGTGAGGTGTTCGTCACGGACGACGGAACCGAGACCGACCTCGACATCGGCCACTACGAGCGCTTCCTCGACATCAACCTGAGTGCTGCCGCGAATGTCACGACCGGTCAGATCTACTCGCAGGTCATCGTGCGCGAGCGTCGCGGCGAATACCTCGGCGACACGGTGCAGGTGATTCCGCACATCACCGACGAGATTAAGCGCCGCATGCGGTTGCAGGCTCACGACAACCCGCAGCCTGATGTCATCATCACCGAGATCGGTGGAACCGTCGGCGACATCGAGTCGCAGCCCTTCATCGAGGCTGCCCGTCAAGTGCGCCACGAGCTCGGCCGCCGCAATGTCTTCTTTGTGCACGTGTCGCTCGTGCCGTTCATGGGCGCCAGTGGCGAGCAGAAGACCAAGCCCACCCAGCACTCGGTCGCCGCCTTGCGCTCGATCGGTATTCAGCCCGACGCTCTCGTCTTGCGTAGCGATCGCCCCGTGTCGAGCGCCAACCGCCGCAAGATCGCTCTCATGTGCGACGTCGACGAGCCCGCTGTCGTGAACGCCGTGGATGTTCTCTCGATCTACGACATCCCGTCAATGCTGCACAGCCAAGGCCTCGACGCCTACATCATCGACCAGCTCGATTTGCGCGCTGGCGACGTGCAGTGGGATCGCTGGAAAGATCTGCTCACTGCCGTGCACGAGCCCAAGCGTGAGATCACGATCGGCCTTGTCGGCAAGTACATCGACCTTCCCGACGCGTACTTGAGCGTGACCGAGGCGCTTCGCGCCGGCGGCTTCGCGCACCAGGCGAAGGTGCACATTCGCTGGATTCCCAGTGACGAGTGCGAGACCCCCGAGGGTGCCGCGAAGAATCTCGCTGACCTTGATGGCATCTGCGTACCCGGCGGCTTCGGAGTGCGCGGCATCGAGGGCAAGCTGGGTGCGCTGCGCTTCGCGCGCGAGAACAGAATCCCCGTGCTCGGACTCTGCTTGGGTCTGCAGTGCATGGTCATCGAGTACGCGCGTCATGTCGCGAACCTGCCGGGGGCCTCGAGCACCGAGTTCGACCCCGAGACGGAGTTTCCGGTGATCGCGACGATGGCCGAACAGGTCGACATCATCGCGGGGGGAGACCTCGGAGGCACCATGCGTCTCGGGCTCTATGAAGCGGCTCTCGCCCCTGGCTCGCTCGTCGAAGAGCTCTATGCAGCGCCCGTGTCTCACGAGCGCCACCGCCACCGCTACGAGGTGAACAACGCCTACCGCGAGCAGATTGCCGCGGCGGGCCTGGTCTTCTCGGGCACAAGCCCCGACGGCACGCTCGTGGAGTACGTCGAGTTGCCGCGCGACGCGCACCCGTTCTACGTCGCGACGCAGGCGCACCCCGAACTGCGGTCGCGGCCGACCAACGCTCACCCGCTCTTCCGAGGCCTGATCGAGGCGGCAATCGAACGCCAGCGGGCGTCGAAGCTGTTTGACGATGAGACCGGCGAGGTTCAGGCCGTCGACGTCACGCAGAGCGCGAGCGAATGAGCGAGCCTGTGGGTGGCGTTGCTGATCGCGCTGATCTTGCGTCATTGCGTGACGAAGGCTTCAGCGTCGAGGTCATGCAGAGCGATGTCGCGTTCGACGGCGTGGTCTGGGACATTCGACGCGAGCGCTTCGCCTACGGCGACGGCGTCATTGTGCGGGAGTTCCTCGAACACCCCGGTGCGGTCGCTGTGCTGGCGGTTGATGACGACGATCGCGTGTTGTGCATCCAGCAGTATCGCCACCCAATTCAAATGCGCAATTGGGAGATTCCTGCGGGGCTACTCGACGTCGTGGGTGAGCCGCCGCTCGAGGCCGCTCAGCGAGAGCTCGCCGAAGAGGCCGACCTCGTGGCCACGCACTGGGAGCCCCTCGTCACGCTGCACACGTCACCGGGTGGGTCAGACGAAGTCATTCACGTCTTTCGTGCGACGGGCTTGAGCGCGACGACTGACGTGTTCGCTCGGGACTCTGAAGAGGCCGACATCGTCGTGCGGTGGGTTGCGCTCGATGAGGCAGTGGATGCTGTGCTCGCCAGCCGCGTGCACAACGGCATCTTCGTGGCCGCGGTGCTGGCCGAGCACACCCGGCGCTCGCGGAGCTGACGGTGTCGGAGCTCGAGCGCGCTGTGTCAGCGGCGCTCGCCAGCGCGGCCGAGCGGTATCTCCGACACGTGCAGCTCGAGCGCGGGCGTTCGCCCCACACCGTGTCGGCCTACCGTCGTGACCTTTCGCGCTACCTCACCCACCTCACCGTGCGCGGCATCGACGACCCCGCGGCCATCGCTGAGGCCGACGTGTCGGCATTCGTTGAAGCCGTGCGCGAGCCCGACGACGGACGGGCAGGGGTCAGCGCGTCGAGCGCAGCCCGCATGCTGTCGAGCGTGCGCGGCTGGCACCGGTTTCTCGCCGAGGAGGGTCTGGCTCCTCGCGACGTCTCGGTCGAGCAGCGCCCGCCGAAACAGCCCAAGCGCCTGCCGAAGGCCATCTCGATCGACGAGGTTGAGCGCTTGCTCGAGGCATGCAGTGGCGACGACCCGATCACCCTGCGCGACCGCGCACTGCTCGAACTGCTCTACGCCACGGGTGCACGCGTCAGCGAGGCGGTCGACCTCAACGTCGATGACGTCATGGGCGAGGGTGGCGCGACCGCCGAGGCCGTGCGGCTCTTCGGCAAGGGCCGCAAGCAGCGCATCGTGCCGCTCGGCCGCTACGCCCGCGAGGCGCTCGACGCCTACCTCGTGCGCGCGCGTCCGTTGCTGTCACCGCGGGGTCGGGCGACGCCCGCTCTGTTCTTGGGCGCGCGCGGCGCCCGTTTGTCGCGGCAGAGCGTGTGGTTGGTGATTCGGGATGCTGCTGCCCGGGCATCCCTCACGGCCGAACTGTCACCGCACACGCTGCGCCACTCGTTCGCCACGCACTTGCTCGAGGGCGGAGCCGACGTGCGCGTCGTGCAAGAGCTGCTCGGTCACGCGAGTGTCGCGACGACCCAGCTCTACACGCTCGTCACGGCCGACGCCGTGCGCGAGGCCTGGGCGACCGCCCACCCGCGCGCGCTGTAGCCGGCTTGTTCAGCGACGGCTCAGGGCCCGCCGGTTTCGGTCACCGTGACGGTGTCGTCGGGCCGCCACTCGAGTGAGATCGAGCCGCCCTCGCTGCGCGCTTGCGCGACCAGCCCGTCGCGTTCGAACGGTTCGCGGCCCGAGCACGTGACGCGCGCTCCGAGCTGTGAGGGCGCGTCGTCCGCCCGGCCGAAGAGGTGCACGCAATACGACCACAGACCCGTGTCGAACGAGGCGACGAGGGTGCCCACGGCGTCCCAGGAGGGTGTCGAGGCGAGAACGCGCACAATGAGCCGGTCGTCGGGGTGGAGCGCACGAAGAAGCTCGGCGTAGGCCACGTCGGCGTCGCTCTGCGGGCCGCTCAGAAACGCTTCGGCAGCGGGTGAAGCCGGGTATTCGGGCACGACCTGCTCCGCAGAGATGACGGAGACTTCCGGGCCACCGGTCGGGCCCCACTGCACGACATAGCGGCGAGCCTCACCGGGCAGGGTCGCGAGCATGCCCTCGCGCAAGAACTCCAGCCGGTCAGCGCAAACGGGTGCGCCGAGCGCGCGCGTTTCGAGCAGCAGCAGGCACACCTCGTTGCGGGGCCGCTCGGTCGGCGAGGTGATGATGAATCGATAGGCAATGATCCGAGCGCCATCGCGCTCGGCGATGATGCGCGGGGTCACACTCACGCGCAAGCCCTCGCGCTGCAACTGAGTGCGCAGCTCGAGTTCGACCGCCGATGGCTCGCGCGCAAATTCGTCGAGCGAGCCCGGCCCGAGCGGGCTCGTCGAGAGCGTGGGCGCGAGGCTCGCGGCGCCGATCACGAGCAGTACCGCGGCTACGATGACGGCGGCCGAGCGACGCCACCACGGCCGGTCGGGCAGTTCGCGATTCACCGGCGTCGTCGGGAGGTCGCGAGGCGCCGGGTCGCCGCGACGCGCGGGTGCGTTCACGGCGCGCCGGGTCAACTCGGCTGCCGCGGCTGCCGCACGTCGACGGTCGAGATCACTCTGGGGTCGCGCGAACGCCCACTGCTTGAGTTCAGCGTCGAACAGGTTCGTGACGATGTGGCTGAGCGCAGCATCCTGCTCAGCGTCAGCGTTCTCTGGTGAACGCGGGTCGGGCGTCGTCGACACAAGGCCCAGGTTAACCCCGCGAGGGGCTTAGTCGGCCAGCCGGATCGAGTCGGAGCGGGTTGGGCCGTCAGGGTCGATCGTCACGATCCACGTGCGACCGTTGATCGTCACCGGCACCTCGAGACCATTCCGGCGTGCGTCGCCGAGCTGCCCGCAGGTCGAGGCGGCTGACCCCTCCGGGCCCGTGACCTGCACACACAAGCGAGGTTCGCTCTTCGGGGTCGCACCAGCGGCGAGGTGCGCCGTCGTCGTCAAGTCACTGTCGAAGAAGGCTTCGGGGTCGTCAGCGTAGAGCGCCACATAGGCAGGGCCCATGAGCAGATCGGTCGGCTCGTCGAGGAGGCTGTCGAGGCTGAAGTCAGGGTCGAGGGGTGAGGGGTAGGCCATCCAGTCGAGCACACTCGTGCGCTGGAAAGCGTTGCTGTCGAGGGGCACGTTGCGTTCGAGCCGTGGCCCTGCCGTCGCGCTCCAGGTCACGACGTCGAGCCCACCGCCCTCGGGGGAGGAGCGCTGCGGAAACGCGATTCCGTCGCGCTCGAATCGTTCCGGGTAGGTGCAGGAGGTCGAGAGTGCCCAGGCGCCATTCACGGTGCCACCTTCCGACACTGTGAGGCAATACGAGTCCCACGCCGTCGATTGGCCGTCAGGAACGGTTGATATGCGCGTGACGACCGCGACGTAGCGGTCGCCGAGTTCGAACGCACGGGGGCCGGCGGTGATCGTGCCGGGCACGTTCGTGCTGATCCGTGCTGCCCACTCGCGGGCTGCTTCGGGGTCGGCTTCGTCGAAGATCGCCATCGGGTCGGGGTCGGGCTGCGCGAGCACGACGACGCCAGCGCCGAGCGCGAAGGCGGCGGCGACGACGCCACTGAGGCCCGTGGCGAGCATCCGTCGCCGGTGGCGGTGGTGAGCGTCGGCGTCGTCGGCGTCGACAGTGTCGGCCGCCGCGGCTGCCTCGATCGCGGCGAGACGGGCTGCTTCGGCTGCTGCGGCCGCCTCTCGCGCGGCGTCAGCGCGCCGTGCGATCTCGACGAGCGCAGCCTCGGCGAGCTGGCGGTCACTGGCGGAGTCAGCACGACCGTACGCCCAGCGCGTGAGCTGGGCGTCGTCGACGGCTGACAGTTCGTCGCCCGTGGGGTGATCAGCCACCCGACGGGTCTCGATCGCCATCGTCGGGCAGGCTGACCTGAGCGTCGCCCTCGGGCCCCCAATCGAGCCCGAACACACCCGTGCGACCGCGCACCGTGACGTCCATTCCGCCCGTGGTGAAGTCATCGATGCCCATACACGTCGTTCCGCTCGCGACGTCGAACTCGACCACGGCGACGCACACGGTGCCGGACGACTCAATCGAGAGCGAGTCGGTACGGAACGCCACGACGGTCGCGGTCGGGCTTTCGGCGAGGATGCGGGCCTCGGCGTCGCCGCCCAGCACGCCCTCGTTCACCAGTGCGCTCAGTGAGACCTCGGCCTCGGTGGGTTCTCGGTCGAAAATGGCGAGTGAGCTCGCAGGGCGCAAGAAGATCACGATCAGAACGATCGCGACGATGGCTGCGAGCACGATGCCAGCGCTCAGCACGAGCACGGGGGCAACGCGAGTGCGCGACGATGCCTCGTCGCTCGCAGGAGGCTGTTCGTCATCAGCGACAGAAAAGGAATCGCTCATGCCAGAAGTCAACCACGGCGTGTGGCCGGGGTCACGGCATGAGCGATTCCGGTGATCGCCTCGCGGCGATCAGCGATAGGAGTCGAGCGTGATCGCGATCGCCTCGTCGATCGGTGTCGCGATGACCCCGAGCTCGGTCGCAATCGCGGAGCTGTCGACGATGAAGTCCTCCTGGAACTCGTAGGCCATCTCGACAACCTCACGAATCGTGCGGTCGCGCAGGCCGAGCAACCGGAACACCCACGTGGGCGTTCCGGCGATCTTGCCAGTGGTGCCCGCGAGCCGGAATGCCGTTTCCGCCATCTGACGCGAGGTCTGCACCTCGGGGTCGTTCGGCAGGTGCCACACGCGCCCGATGGCGCGCTCATCGGTGCCGAGCACGGCAAGGCCCTCGCCGATGTCGGGAATGAAGGTGTACGAGTGACGAAGGTCGGGCGAACCGTACAGTCGCGCCGTGCCTCCCTCGAGCACCGGCTCGAACACGAGGTCGCCCATGGGTGAAGCCATTCCGCCTCCCGGCCCGTAGTAGTCCGAGGCGCGACCCGTCGCCACACGCACGCGTCCCGACTCGTGCGCGATGCGCAACTGCTCGGCCATGCCGTTGCGCAGTCGCCCCTTACGCGTGTGCGCATTGAGCGGCGACTGCTCGGTAAGCGGTTTTCCGTCGGGGCGGCCGTAGCCGTAGACGTTCTCCATGCTCACGAGCAGTGCGTCGTTCGCTTCAGCTGCGGCGAGAACGCCGTTCTGCAGGGCAGGGAAGACGTCCGCCCACTCGTGGTACTCGGGGTTGAGGCCCTGATAGACGACGGATGCTCCTTCCGCAGCCCGGCGCGAGAACTCGGTGTCCCGTGCATCGCCCGCGAGCACCTCAACGCCGGTGGGGGCGTCGCCCCCGGGAAAGCGACCAGAGCGGTTGATCATGCGCACCGGCAGGTCACGGCGCAGCAGCGCGGTCATGGTGGCGCGGGCGACGGGGCCGGTGCCGAAGATCACGTGGAGGTCGCTCATGATGCAGAACCTTTCGGAGCAGGGGAGGTCGAGTGGGGGGTGGCTGCGTCGCGGGAGGGCGACGCAACGAGCGCGAACGTGCTGAGAGTAGCGAAGCCGATTGTCGCGAGAAGGGCTCCCGCTGCGCCGAACACGGCGTACTGGCGTTCGACATCGACACCGATGAGGGTCGTGGCCACCCAGCCGAGGCCCCAGAGGGTGGTGACAGTGGCCGCCCAGAGGGCGCGTCGCGTGCCGCGCGGCAGGGCGAGTGCTTGAGCGACGCCGAGCACCGCTCCCGTCAGCACACCTTGAAGCGCGAGAGCGGGCAGGGTTGTCGCAAAGGCAACCGCGGTGGCGCCGAGGGCGAGGCCGAGGGCGCCGCCGATCGCGCTCGCGAGCAACCACGGCAGAGCGGCCGGCCGACCGCGCAGGGCGAACAGCTGGGCCGCGCCGACGGCGAGGCCCACCACGAGTCCGCCGCCGAGGGCGGGCAGGGGAGCGTCGATGGGGCCAATGACGGTCGTGACGAGCAGCCCCGAGAGCGGGAAAGTCGGGAAGACGAGGAGCCAGCGGAGGGCATCCCGTCGGGGCGTGGCGGGCGCGGGCGCGGAGCCCGTCGCGTCGCCGGAGGAGGTGGTCATGATGGTGATCCGTTCTATTAGTGTACAGTGTGCAGAGTTGGCTATCGGTGTTACTGTACAGTGTGAAGTGATCAAGAGCAAGGGGACATCATGGCAACACCCGGACCAGCCCGACGGCTGAGCGAGAGCATCGTTCTCGACGCCGCGTTTGGGGTCGTGCGCGACCACGGATTCGACGCGCTGTCGATCCGCCGTGTCGCGGGAGTGCTCGGCGTGAGCCCCAATGCGATCTACACCTATCTGCCCGATCGCGCTGGCCTCCTTGGCGGCATGGTCGAGCGCGTGATAGGGGCCATCGATCTCGGCACGCTGTCGATTGCGACCCTCTCTCCGGCAGAGCGACTGGTCGAGTTCGCCGTCGCCATGCGCCGCACGTTGCTCGAACACCCGGGCGGCGCCGCGCTCATCATGACGGGCCCGATCAGCGGGCCACACGCCCTGCAGCTCAACGAAGCACTGCTGCGAACTCTCGTTGAGACGGGTCTCAGCCTTGATGACGCGGCGCGGGGCTCCTACGCACTGCAGGTCTTCGTGCTGGGCACGGTCATGCTCGAGGCGGCCGACGGCGGCGACGGTGACCCCGAACGCGAAGAACACCTCGCTCGGGAGCGGCGAGCTGCGCTCGAGACGGTCGATGTTGCGGGAGTGCCGCTCACGGCACAGACCGCCGAGATCGTCGCGCGGTACAACACCACGAGCCAGTTTCGGTGGGGCGTGCGCCGACTCGTTGACGGGATGCTCGTCGCCGGCTGAGCCGCGCAGCCGTGGCGCACGGCACGACGCTGGGCGCTGCCCCTACGACTGTGCGCGCCGCCCTCCGCGAGTGCGCTCGGTCACTAGACTGGGGCGCTATGGCAGACGAACGGGACAGCGGAGCGGAGCTCGTGGGCTTCGACGCGCTCATGCCCGGCCCGACGGGCCGCCCGTTGCGCGACTTTCCTGAACCGGCACCCCTGAGCAGCCACGGCCCCGCGCGCATTATCGCGCTGTGCAACCAGAAGGGTGGCGTCGGCAAGACGACGACCACGATCAGTCTGGGTGCGGCGCTCGCCGAATACGGCCGCAAGGTTCTCGTCATCGACTTCGACCCGCAGGGTGCGCTGTCGGCAGGCCTCGGCATGCCGAGCCACGACGTCGTGACGATCTACGACCTGCTGCTCGGTCGCGAGACCGACCCGCGCCGCGCGGTGCAGGCCACGGCGACCAAGAACCTGCACCTCATCCCCGCAAACATCGACTTGAGTGCGGCCGAAGTGCACCTCGTCGGCGAGGTTGCCCGCGAGCAGATTCTCGCGCGCGTGCTCGCACCCCTCACGCCCGATTACGACGTCATTCTCATCGACTGCCAGCCGAGCCTGGGCCTGCTGACGGTCAACGCCTTGACAGCGGCGCACGGTGTGCTGGTTCCGCTCGAGTGCGAGTACTTCGCCCTGCGCGGTGTTGCCCTGCTCGTCGAGACGATCGAGAAGGTGCGCGACCGCCTCAACCCTGCCATTCAGCTCGACGGCATTCTCGCGACGATGTACGACGCCCGCACGCTGCACTCACGCGAGGTGCTCGAGCGCGTGGTCGAGACCTTCGGCGAGCAAGTGCTCGAGACGGTCATTGGCCGCACGGTGAAGTTTCCCGACGCTACCGTCGCCGGTGCGCCGATCACGACGTTCGCGCCCGACCACCCCGCCGCGGCCGCGTATCGCCAGCTCGCCCGAGAACTGATCGCTCGTGGCCAGGTCGCCTGAGTCGACGGTGGGCGGTCCGGCAGGCGAAACGACGGCGACGCTGTCGACGGATGCTCCCGCCGGGTTCCGCGTCACCCTCGACGACTTCGACGGCCCGTTCGACCTGTTGCTGAGCCTCATCACCAAGCGTGAGCTCGACATCACCGAGGTGAGCTTGAGTGTCGTGACGGACGAGTTTCTGTCGTACCTTCGCGCTCTCGAGACCGAGAACGGCTACGGCGTCGACGAGTTGGATCAAGCGAGCGAGTTCTTGGTTGTCGCCGTCACGCTGCTCGACCTCAAGATCGCGAGCCTGCTGCCGCAGGGTGAACTCGTCGACGCCGAAGACGTGGCCCTGCTCGAAGCGCGCGACCTGCTCTTCGCTCGTCTGCTGCAGTACCGCGCCTTCAAGGAGGTCTCGGCCTGGTTCGCGGCGGGCATCGAGGCCGAAGGACACCGACACGTGCGCTCGGTGCGGCTCGAAGACCAGTTCCGCGAGACGACCCCCGAACTGAAGTGGACGCTGAGCCTCGACGACTTCGCGGCGCTCGCTCTGCTGGCGCTCACGCCGCGCGAGATTCCGACGGTCGGGCTCGATCACTTGCACGCTCCGTTGATCTCGATTCGCGAGCAGGCAGCCCACGTCGTCGCGCTGCTGCGGCAGGGCGAGCCACTCACCTTTCGCCAGCTCATCGCGGGTGCCGAGGTCAAGGGCGTCATCGTCGCGCGCTTTCTCGCGCTGCTCGAGCTCTATCGCAACGCGGCGGTCGGGTTCGAACAGCTCGAGCCGCTCGGCGAGTTGACCGTGCGCTGGACAGCCGAGAACTGGAACGATGAAAACCTTGTGAACCTGGGAGCCGACTATGGCCAATGAGACGGCGACACAGCGCACGCCGACCGAAGAGTCGCCGGCCGTCAGCGCAGTAGCGACGGAGACAGAGGCGCGGGGCATCCCGGACCACATCGAAGTGACGCGCGCGCTCGAAGCGATCTTCATGGTTGTCGACGAGCCGCAGAGCGTCGTGGGTCTCGCGAGCGCGGTCGGGCGCCCGGTGAAAGAGGTGCGCGCGGCGATTGCTGAGCTCGTGGCCGACTTCGATGGGCGCAACGGTGGCCCGCAGCGCGGCTTCGAACTGCGCGAGGTCGGCGGCGGGTGGCGCATCTACGTGCGTGCCTCGCTCGACGAGGTCGTGCGCGAGTTCGTGCACACGCAAAACCCCTCAAAGCTCTCGCAAGCTGCGCTCGAGACCCTCGCGGTCATCGCCTATAAGCAACCGATCAGCCGCGGCGCGATCGCGTCGATTCGCGCGGTCAACGTCGACTCGGTCGTGCGCACGCTGCTCGGCCGCGGGCTCATCACCGAGGCGTTCACCGACAGCGAGACGGGCGCGATTCACTACGAGACGACCGACCTGCTGCTCGTGCAGCTCGGCATCAACTCGCTCGATGAACTGCCGAAGATCTCGCCGTTGCTCGATGACGGCAGCGAAGGGTTCGACGATGTCCGGTAAGCGCGACGAGCCTGGTTCTGATCGGCGCGGTGATCGTGACCTCGTGCCCGATGTGGTCATCGACTGGTCGAGCAATCAGCGAGGGGGCGACTCACCGACCAGCGAGCGGCTGCAGAAAGTGCTCGCAGCAGCGGGCGTCGCGAGTCGGCGCGTCAGCGAGCAGTTGATCGCTGCTGGCCGCGTGACCGTTAACGGCGAGGTCGTCAGCGAACTCGGCAGCCGCGTCGAACCGGCGAGCGATCTCGTGGCCGTCGACGGCGTCGCGATTCAGCTCGACCCGACGAAGCGCTACATCATGTTCAATAAGCCGACCGGAGTCGTCAGCTCGATGGCCGACGAGGGCGGCAAGCCCGACCTCAGCACGGTCGCCGCGCAGTTCGACGAGCGCCTCTTCAACGTCGGACGCCTCGACGCCGAGACGAGCGGGCTGCTGCTGCTCACCAACGACGGCCCGCTCGCGAACGTGCTCTCGCACCCGCGCTACGGCGTCGAGAAGACCTACATCGCGAAGGTGCGCGGCTCGGTCAACCAGCAGACCCTGCGCAAATTGAAAGAGGGTGTCGAGCTCGACGACGGCCCCATCGCCGCCGACGCCGCCCGCTTGCTCGGCGCCCCGAGCCAGGGGCACTCGATGGTCGAGCTCACCCTGCACTCGGGCCGCAACCGCATCGTGCGGCGCATGCTCGCCGAGGTCGGGCACCCGGTCGTCGAGCTCGTGCGCCGGCAGTTCGGCCCGCTGCATTTGGGCGGACTCGGGCTCGGGCAAACGCGTGAGCTGACGGATGCCGAACGCGGCGCCCTGCTCACGATCGCCCGGGAGCACAGCGAGGCGGGGGATGCTGGCACCTCTGCGCCCGATACCGCCCCGCCCCGCGCGGCCGCCACTCGAAAGCCCCGCGCATGAACGACCGCCGCCTGACCGAGCACGTGCACATCATCGGCGCCGGCCTGCTCGGCACGAGCATCGGCCTCGCTCTCGCCGAGAAGGGCGCGGTCGCCACCCTCGCCGACGTGTCGCCGACGGCGGTGCGCCTCGCGGTTGACTACGGCGCGGGCCGCCCTCTGACTGCGGATGACACACCCGGGCTCGTCGTCGTTGCCGTACCGCCGGACGTCACGGCGTCGACGGTGGCGCAGGCGCTGAGCGAGCATCCGGATGCCCTCGTCACCGATGTCGCGAGCGTCAAGGGCAGCGTGCTCGCCGAGCTGTACGACCTCGGGGCCGATGTGAGCCGCTACCTCGGCACGCACCCCATGGCGGGGCGTGAGCGCGGTGGCCCTATCTCGGCGCGTGCCGACCTGTTTCTCGGCCGCCCCTGGGTGCTCGCCGGGCACGAGGGCATCAGCTACCGCCGAGCGCGCGCCATCGAAGACCTCATTCTCGACGTCGGCGGCGTGCCGATCGAGATGAGCGTCGACGAGCACGATCGCTCGGTCGCACTCATCAGCCATGTTCCACAGCTCATCGCGAGCGCCATGGCCGCGCGGCTGCGCGAGGGCTCGAACGGCGCGATCTCGCTCGCGGGGCAGGGCGTGCGCGACGTCACACGCATTGCATCGAGCGACCCCGGCCTGTGGGTGCAGATTCTGGGGGCCAACGCGGGGCCTGTCGCGAGCATCCTCACGGCCCTGCGCGCTGACATCGACGCCGTACTTGCCGCCCTCGATGACCCGGATGCCGCGGGCTCACGCCGGGCGATCGCCGACCTCATCGGCGCGGGCAACGCCGGAGTCGCGCGGATTCCGGGCAAGCACGGCGACGACCGCCGGTTTGCGCAGCTCGTCGTCATGATCGACGACACGCCCGGGCAGCTCGCCAAACTGCTCACCGAGATCGGCGAGCTCGGCGTCAACATGGAAGACCTGCGGCTCGAGCACTCGCCGGGCGCCCCCATTGGATTCGCCGAAGTCTCGGTCGTGCCCGAAGCCGAGCAGCCCCTCATCGACGCACTGCAATCCCGCGGCTGGCGCATCGCGGGCGCGAGCTAACGCCCGCCGCGCCTCCCGCCACCCACCCCGCCCCCGAAGGAGCCCACCCCATGAGCGACATCATTGTGGCCGTTGACGGCCCTGCCGGCAGCGGCAAGTCGAGCGTGAGCCGCGAGGCTGCCCGACGTTTGACCTTCGGCTACCTCGACACGGGTGCCGCCTATCGGGCGCTCGCGTGGCACTGCCTCGACGAAGGCGTCGACCTCGACGACCCGGTTGCGGTCGCGGCGCGGGTCGTTGATTTCGACTACGCGACGGGCATCGACCCCGACCGTTTCTTCGTGCGCGTCGGGGGAGAAGACATCACGACCGACATCCGCGAGCCACGTGTGAGTGCCGCTGTGAGTGCGGTCGCGCGGGTTCCGGAGGTGCGGCGGGCGTTGACGGCGATGTTCCGCGAGCTAGCGGCAGAGCATCCCGCAGCGGGCATCATCATCGAGGGGCGCGACATCACCACCGTCGTCGCCCCCGAGGCCGCCGTGCGCGTGCTCTTGACGGCCACGCCAGAGGCTAGAATAGCCAGAAGGTCGGCGGAGCTGAGCGCCGTGTCGACCGAGGCGACCGCGCAGCAGCTGGCCTCGCGGGATGCCCAAGATTCCCGCGTGGTCGACTTCATGAACGCCGCCGAGGGAGTCACCACTCTCGACTCCACCGACCTCGACTTCGAGCAAACGGTGCAGGCGCTCATCACCATCGTGCGTGCGGGGGCCTGACACCGGGTTCTCGTGCGAAACACACGCTGCCTGCGGGCGGCGGAACAAGTGGGAGGATCCCATGACCGAGAACCCGAACAACCCCGAACGCGGCTCCGCCGACGAGTTTGACGCGCCCGAGTTTGCGAACGCCGAGGCGGCCGAGGCCGTCGCCGCGCGCCTCGCCGAACTCGACGACGACCTGGCGACGAAGCGAGCGGATGCTCTCATCGCCGGCATCGCGGCCTACGACCTCGACGACGACCACCTCGAACTTCTCGAGGGCGCCGAGCTCGGCGACGACGGCATCATCACGATGCCGGCCCTGCCGGTTCTCGCGATCGTCGGTCGCCCGAACGTCGGCAAGAGCACGCTCTTCAACCGCATCATCGGCCGCCGCGAGGCCGTCGTCGAAGACACTCCCGGCGTG
>CAYWZI010000054.1:0-13895 GCA_964462815.1 uncultured Microbacteriaceae bacterium | reverse complement strand
AATGGAAGCCGACCTCGACCGCATCGCCAATGGCGAGGCCGATCGCACTGAATGGCTGAAGGGCTTCTACTTCGGTGATGGCCACCAGCCGGGCCTGCGCCCCGTCGTGGACAACCTCGGCGAGATCGACGCAAAAGCCCTCAACTCGATGGTGATCAGCGACGACATCACTCTGCGCGTTGGCAAGTACGGCCCCTACCTCGAGGTGGCCGAAGCCGGGTCAGAGACGCCGCGTCGCGTGAGCATCCCGTCAGAGCTGGCTCCTGATGAATTGACGCCGGCTCGTGCGCAAGAGCTCGTCGATGCTCCGATCGCGGGTGACCGCGTGTTGGGCATCAACCCCGAGAACGGCAAGCAGGTCGTCGCGAAAGATGGCCGTTTTGGGCCCTATGTCACCGAGCTCGAGCCCGAGCCAGAGGTGACGCCCGAGGAGGCCGCCGCCCTCGCCGCCGCCGAAGCCGCCGCGAACGAGCCCGTCGCCGACCCCGCCACCGGTGAAGTGATTGAGGCTGCGCCGAAGCGCAAGGCCGCGCCCAAGAAGAAGCCCGCCGCCGAGAAGCCGCGAACCGCATCGCTCTTCAAGTCGATGGACCCAGCAACCGTCGACCTCGAGACTGCCCTGCTGCTGTTAAGCCTGCCGCGCGTCGTCGGAATCGATCCCGAGTCGGGTGACCCGATCACGGCGCAGAACGGCCGGTATGGGGCCTACCTCAAGAAGGGCACCGACACGCGCTCGCTCGACACCGAAGAGCAGATACTCGAGATCGACCTCGACGGGGCACTCGCGAAGTTCGCCGAACCCAAGTACGGAGCCCGCAAGGCGTCGAGCGCCCTGAAGGAGTTCGAGGCCGACCCGGTGAGCGGCAAGCTCATCAAGCTCAAAGACGGTCGCTTCGGCCCCTACGTCACCGACGGCGAGACCAACGCCACGGTGCCTCGCGGCGAAGACCCGATGGAAATCGACTTCGATCGGGCTGTCGAACTCATCGCGGACAAGCGCGCGAAGGGTCCGGCGAAGAAGCCCGTCAAGCGCGCCGCGAGTGCCGGTGCGAAAAAGGCTCCGGCGAAGCGCGCCGCTGCGAAGTGACCATGAGCGGGCTCTTCATCACGCTCGAGGGCGGCGACGGCTCGGGCAAGAGCACGCAGATGGGCGCGCTCACCGAGTGGCTGCAACAGCAGGGTCGCACGGTCGTGCAGTCGCGCGAGCCGGGCGGCACCGACCTCGGGGTCGAAGTGCGTGAGATCGTGCTGCACAGTCGCGGCGAGGTCACCCCGCGGGCCGAGGCCTTGCTCTACGCAGCCGACCGAGCACACCACATCGCGACGGTCGTGCGGCCGGCGCTCGACCGCGGCGATGTCGTCATTCAAGACCGCTATCTCGATTCATCGGTGGCCTATCAAGGCGCGGGGCGCGTGCTTGATCCGGTCGAAGTGCGCAACCTCTCGCTGTGGGCGACCGAAGGGCTGTTGCCGGACCTGACCGTGCTGCTCGATCTCGACCCGGCGGTCGGCCGCGAACGACTCGAGGTCAGCCGCACGCGCTACGACCGACTCGAATCGGCTCCGGATGACTTCCACGAACGGGTTCGGCAGGCATACCTGGGGCTCGCCGCCGCTGAACCCGAGCGGTTTCTCGTGCTTGATGCGACCTTGCCGGTTGATGAGCTGCAGCAGAGCATCCGTGACCGCGTGTCACCCCTGCTCGGCTAAGGTGACCGCATGAGCGCCTGGGACGAGCTGACCGGTCAGCAGGCGGCGATCGAGTCGTTGCGGGCCGCGGCTGCCGACCCAGAGGCGATGACGCACTCGTGGCTCATCACGGGCCCTCCCGGCTCGGGGCGGTCGAACCTTGCCTTCGCCTTCGCCACGACGCTCTTGCAGGGCGCCACCTCCGGCGCCGAGGCCGCCCACACGGTGAGCCTCGTCGAGGCGCGCACGCACCCCGACCTTGCGGTGCTGGCAACCGACCGCGTCATCATCGCGATCGAAGAAGTGCGCCGCCTCGTCGCCCAGAGCCAGTTCTCACCGAGCATCGCGCCCTACCGCGTGATCGTCATCGAAGACGCTGATCGCATGACCGAGCGCACCTCGAACGTGCTCTTGAAAGCCCTCGAAGAGCCCCCGCCGCGCACCGTCTGGATTCTGTGCGCGCCCAGCGCTGCCGACTTGATTCCGACCATTCGGTCGCGCGTTCGCACCGTGAGGCTGCGGGTGCCGAGCGTGACAGAAGTCGCCGACCTGTTGGTGCGTCGCGACGGCATTGACCCGACTCTCGCCGAACGCGCCGCGCGCGAATCGCAGACGCACATCGGCATGGCGTTGCGACTGGCGACCGATGAGGATGCCCGCGCGCGCCGCGCGCGCACCCTGACCCTCGCCCTCGGGGTGCGGAGTGTGAGCGGCGCGGTGCTCGCCGCCGAGCAGCTCGTGGCGATCGCGACCGACGACGCCAAGGCGCTCACCGCTGAGCGCGAAGATGAAGAGCGCGCCGCCGCCTTACGCTCGCTCGGGGTTGAGCCCGGAGCCGCCGTACCGGCGGCCCTGCGCGCCAACCTCAAGGCGCTGGAAGAAGACCAGAAGCGCCGAGCGACGCGCTCGGTGCGCGACGGCATCGATCGCGTACTCGTTGACCTCATGTCGCTGCACCGCGACGTGCTGCTACTGCAGTTGGGAGCGGGTCTCGAACTGGTCAACGAGGCTATTCGTGGCGACCTCGAGGTGGCCGCTCGCGAGCGAACGGCCGAGTTGTCGCTTGCGGCGCTCGACGCAATTTCGCTGGCGCGCCGCCGCATTGACGGCAACATGCCGCCGACGCTCGCCCTCGAAGCGATGCTCATTTCTGCAAGTGGTCGGGTGTCAGCACTAGGCTCCCTCTCGTGATTCGTCGTTCACGGTCGTCGCGGCGCGCCGCGCAGGTATCTGCACTCGTTCTCGTTTCTGCTCTGACCTTGAGCGGCTGCGTTCCCACGTGGCTGCAAGAGCTCGTCTCGGGAGGCACGGTCTCGACCCCAACGGGCGAAGAGGTTGCTGACGACGTGCGCCCCTACTACTCGCAAGTGCTCACGTGGGAGAGCTGTGGCGGCGGCGCTGAATGCGCGACCGCGATCGCGCCCCTCGATTGGGACAACCCGGGAGAGGGTGACGACATCGAACTCGCGCTCGTTCGTCACCCGGCCACCGGCGGGGCGTCGCAAGGTTCGCTCTTCATCAACCCCGGCGGGCCGGGCGCATCGGGCTTCGACTTCGTGCGCGACAGCGTCGACTTCGCGGTGAGCGCCGACTTGCGCGAAGCCTTCGACATCGTCGGCTGGGACCCTCGCGGGGTCGGCCGGTCGAGTGCCGTCTCGTGCACGACGTCAGCGGCAGAACTCGACGAGTTCATCTTCGGGATTCCCGAAGCCCCGCTCGACACTCCTGAATGGGAAGCCGAAGTCATTGAGAGCTCGATCGCGTTTGCTGAGGGGTGCGCCGAGAACACGGGCCCTCTGCTCGGCTTCGTCGACACGAACAGCACCGTTCGCGATCTCGACATGATGCGCGCGGCCGTGGGGGATGCCCAACTCACCTACTTCGGATACTCCTACGGAACCGACATCGGCGCCCGCTATGCCGACGAGTTCCCCGAGAAGGTCGGCCGCCTCGTGCTCGACGGCGCGACCGACCCGACGACGACGACGTTCGACATCGTGCTCGCGCAGTCGGAAGGCTTTGAGAATGCACTCATCGCGTACCTCGAGGCATGCCCCGGCCTCGGCGCGTGCCCTTTCCCCGGCACGGTTGACGAAAGCCTCGCGCTCATTCGCGACCTGTACGACCGCCTCGGCACCGACCCGATCGAGGCTGCCGATGGTCGCTTCTTCGACGGGGCTGTGCTCGACATCGCGATCGCGACGGCGCTCTACGACGAGGGCTCGTGGCCGTTCTTGAGCCAGATGTTCACCGAACTGCGCACGGGCGTCGTCGAGACGGGCTTCTTGCTCGCCGACTTCTACTACGGCCGCGAAAACGGTGAGTACCTCGACAACTCGCTCGAGGCGTTTATCGCCATCAACTGCCTCGACTATCCCGTCGAAACCGACCGCGAGGTGATCGCTCAGCAGAACGAGCAAATTCGCGCCGTCGCACCGACGACTGGCAACCCCTCGCCGCTCGGCGATGTGCTGTGCGCTAACTGGCCCTACCAATTCGAGGGTGAACTCGCCCCCGTGAGTGGTGCCGGGGCGGCCCCGATTTTGGTCATCGGTACGACAGGTGACCCCGCTACGCCGTTCATCTGGGCCGAAGCTCTTGCAAGCCAGCTCGAGAGCGGCGTTCTGCTCACCTGGGTCGGCGAGGGCCACATCGCCTACGACGAAGGCGATCCGTGCATTAACGACGTTGTCGACGCGTACTTCCTGACCGGCGCCGTGCCCTCCAACGGGCTCGTCTGCGACGCCGGCTAAGGTCGAACAACAGGCGCCGTTCCGTGCGCGGCGTGCGCGCGGATCGGCTAAGCTTTCACACCGTGCCGCGGCTCGCCGCGCGCGCCGCCTTAGCTCAGTCGGCAGAGCGTCTCACTCGTAATGAGAAGGTCGTGGGTTCGATTCCCACAGGCGGCTCCATGACGTCACTCCGCCCTCTCGGGTTTGTCCTGGTGCGCTGACGCTGGTGCAAAGCGTGAGATGCTGATGCCGATGACTCCCACCCCTGAAGCGAGTCCAGCGCTCGCGGTTGCGACCGTCAGGCGCACCGTGCTCATCGTGGCAGCGATCAACGCTGCCTACTTCGGCGTTGAGGTTGCCGTGGCGCTGAGCATCGGCTCGGTTGCCCTGCTCGCCGACAGCGTCGACTTTCTCGAAGACACGGCGGTCAACCTGCTCATTGCGCTCGCACTTGGTTGGTCTCTCGTCGCGCGGGCCCGGGTCGGAAGACTGCTGGCTCTCGTGATTCTCATGCCGGCGATCGCTGTGCTGGTGCAAGCGGCGCTCAAGATCGGCGACCCGGCGCCGCCGGCGGTCGTGCCTCTCGTGCTCGCGGCCGCCGGGGCGGCGGTGGTGAACCTGGTGTGCGCGCTGCTACTGACGCGCATCCGTGCCGCCGGCGGCTCGATGGTGGGTGCGGCCTGGTACGCCGCGCGCAACGACGTGATCATCAACCTCGCCATCATCGCGATGGCGCTCGTGACTGTATGGCTCGGCTCGGGCTGGCCCGACATCGTGCTCGGCGTGCTCATCATCGCGCTCAATGGGCGTGCGGCACTCGTCGTGTGGCGCCTCGCGGGCGAAGAGAGTCTCGCCGCTCGGGCGCTCGCGGGCGAGGATCTCGACGACGATTGAACGGCGCAGTCAGAGCATCGCGGCGACGCGCATGACCGAGGGCTTACGAAACGCGAAACCCTCGGGTTCGGTGGCGTCGACCACGCGCAGTCGACCAAGACGATCCCACAGGGCGGCAATCGCACCGGTCGTCTGAGCACGGGCCAGGTGCAGGCCGAGGCACGCGTGCACGCCGAACGAGAATGACAGCGAGCGCGAGGCGTTCGCGCGCGTGAGGTCGAAGCGCAGCGGGTCATCGAAGTGCGCGGGGTCGCGGTTGGCGGCGAGCACACTCACGCCGACGAACTCGTGCGCGGGCACCTCGACACCCGCGATCGTCACGGGTGCTGCGCTCCAGCGCTCGATGAATGAGACCGGCGGAATGAGGCGCCGAGCTTCTTCTTGAGCGCCCGCGAGCAGCGTGCGATCATCCATCGCCGCTGCCGCCTGGTCGGGATGCTGTGCCAACAGGTACAGCGTGTTCATGACCGAGGCCTGAATCGTCTCGATAGCGCCAAACAACACGACGCGCAGCTGCGCGGCGAGCTCGTCGTCGGAGAGTCCGTGGGAGGCGTCGTTGGCCACCTCAGAGGTGAGGGAGTGACCGGGGGAGCGCCGAGCCGATTCGAGTTCATCGAGGAGGAGAGCGGTCAGTTCGGCGCGGGCAGCATCGGCGCGGCGCATCGGCTCGGGGTCGCCCGAATACTCCATGGCGCCGGCGAAGTCGCTGTAGAAGCCGTCGATCTTCTCGGTGTCGGTGAGGGAGAGGCCTAGCAGCTCGCCGGCCATGAGCACGGCAAAGGGTGAGGCGAAGCGAGCGCCGAGGTCGAAGGGCTCGCCGGAATGTGCGGTAGGGCCGAGGTCGTCGATGAGGCGGTGCGCAAGTGCCGAGATGCGTTCGCCATAGCGCAGCTCGATGTCGCGATTGCGGAAGGGGGCTTCGAAGGGCCGCCGCTGCGCGTCGTGCGACTCGCCGTCGCTCGTGAGCATCATCGGCCCGAGCGAGTTGCGCACCATGTTCTGCTCGACCTCGACGGTCATGGGCGCGGTGGGGCTCAGCACCTCACGCGCGGCGTCGCGGCTCGTGACGAGCCAGCCCCCGAGTGCGGGCATCCACGTCACGGGCTCGTGCTCGCGCAGGTCATCGAGCAGGTGCTCGCGGCCAGCGAGTGTGAGGTCGTCGAGCGTGAGCGCTGCCCCTCGCGGAAACTGCTCGCGACGAGCAGCGTCGAGCTGCGCGGTCACGTCGGCCTGTGCGATCACCATGCGAACTCCTTCGGGCCCGAACGGTTTCAGGCTAGGGGCGTGGGATGCTGGGCGCAATGAACACGACCCTCGGCCCGCGCGCGCTCACCGTTCTGGCGATCGCGGCGACGATCGGTGCGGGCGTCGGCGTTGCAATCCAGAGTCGAGTGAACGGTGAACTCGGGCAGAGACTCGACGACGGGTTCACGGCCGCGTTGATCTCGTTCGGTAGCGGATGGCTGATCCTGCTGGCGATTCTCGCGTTCTCGCCGCGCGGGCGCGAGGGACTGCGTCAGGTCATCGAGAGCGTGCGCGAGGGCCGGCTGCAGTGGTGGATGCTGCTCGGCGGACTCGCTGGCGGGTTCTTCGTGCTCGCGCAGGGGCTCGTCGCCGGTGTCATCGGCGTCGCCATTTTCACGATCGCGATCGTCACGGGCCAGACCCTTACCGGCCTAATCGTCGACGCGACAGGGTTCGCCGGCGTGCGACGCACCGCTGTCGGCCCGGCACGACTGCTGGGTGCAGCGATCACCGTCGTGGCCGTCGCCGTCGCCGTGGCGCCGCGTCTCGGAGGCGCCGAGTTTCCGCTGGTCGCCATCGTCATGCCCCTCGTCGCCGGACTCGCCATCGGCTTTCAACAGGCCGTCAACGGTCGAGTGCGCGCCGAATCGACGTCGGCACTCGCCGCGACTACGGTGAACTTCACCGTCGGCACGGCAGCTCTCTTCGTCGCGACGGTCGTGCATCTGTTCGTCGCAGGCCTGCCCGAACAGTTGCCCGACAACCCCGTGCTCTACATCGGCGGTGCGGTGGGCACGATCTTCATCGCCATCCAGACCGTGACGGTCGCACGCATCGGGGTGCTCGTGCTCGGGTTGTGCCTTGTCGCGGGGCAGCTCGCGGCGTCGTTGCTGTTTGACGCGGTGGCCCCGCTCGGCCCGGTCTCGACGAGCGCCACCGCTCTCGCCGTGGTGCTGGCGTTCGTCGGGGTGCTCGTCGCGAGCATCCGCTGGCCGCGACCGAGGGCTGGGGCTACTCGCCCTCGGCCGGAGTGAAGTCGAGCGCGAGCGAGTTCATGCAGTAGCGGTCGCCGGTAGGCGTGCCGAAGCCGTCCGGAAAGACGTGGCCGAGGTGCGAGCCGCAGTTCGCGCAGCGCACTTCGGTGCGCACCATGCCGAGCGAGGTGTCGTCGATGAGCTCGACCGCTTCGGGGCGCACTGACTCGTAGAAGCTCGGCCAGCCGCAGCCCGAGTCGAATTTGGTGCCGGCGACGAAAAGTTCGGCATTGCACGCGCCGCACGTGTAGATGCCCGCGCGGCTTTCATCGAGCAACTCGCCAGTCCAGGCGCGCTCGGTGCCCGCCTGGCGCAGCACCTGGTAGCGCTCTTCGCCGAGTTCGGCACGCCACTGCTCTTCGGTCTTCTCGACCGCGTACGCCTTGCCGCTCGTTGCTGCGTTCTCGCCCATGACTCCTCGCTCCTCGCCCGCAGGCGGTTGATCTCTCCCCATTAAACTCGCAACTGTGACTGACTCTTCCCCCATCTCCCGAACGTGGGGCGAGTTGACGCTCGATGAGTTCTACGAGATCGCCCGATTACGCACCGAGGTCTTCTACCTCGAGCAGCGCATCGACGACATTGAACTCGACGACTTCGACCGCGCAGCTACGACCGAGCACTGGTATCTCACCGATGATTCCGGGGTTGCCGCCTATCTGCGGGTGCTTATTCACGACGTCGCGCACGAGGGCGATCAGGATGCCCGCCACCTCATTGGTCGCGTCGCCACTCGCGCTGACCGCCGGCGCGAGGGTCTCGCGCGCCGCCTGCTCGACGCGGTCATCGAGCGCCACGGAGACCACCCGATGGCATTGCACGCCCAGGTCGCCGTGATGTCGGTCTACGCGGCCGTCGGGTTCGAGCCCTACGGAGACGAGTACGACGAAGCGGGGATTCAGCACATCGGCATGTACCGAACCGCTCAGGCTGCCGCCGTACGCTGATCACACCATGACTGCTGCTTCCGCCTTCACCCTCGCCGTTGCGATCGCCGCTGCGGCACCCCTGAGCGTGTCGAGCCCTGCCGTCGCTGCGGCTCCCGTTGCGGTTTCCGAGTGCGTGGCGAGCGCGGGGTCGTTCTCATGGGGGTTCAAAGAGTCGTTTCGCGCTTATGTGAGCGGGTCGATCGCCAACGGCGAGTGGACCACCGACGGCGGCATCACCTACTCGACGCCCGTATTCGTCGGCGACGAGCTCACGGGTAACGTGCAACTCGACACCGTCTCAGGCGAACTCGCCGTGGACGGCTCGATGCGGTTCACGGGTCACGACGGCATTCTCGACACGACGATCGCCGACCCGCAGTTGCAGTTCGACGGTGCTGGCGGGCTCGTCATGGTGGTCGACATCACGGGCACGACGCAAGACTTCGTCGAGGTAAGTGCTGCCGACGTCCCCTTTGTCGTCGGTGAGCTGGCGGCGGCCGAATGGAGCGTCGACGACGACCTCCTCGTCATCGACGCGGTGCCGCTCACCCTCACGGCCGAGGGCGCGGAAGCGTTCGGCACCTACCCCGAAGGCGAACCGTTCGACTCGTTGACCCTCACGCTCGATGCGGATGCCGAGTGTGCTGCTGCTGCCCTCGAGGCTCGCGCCACGGCACCAGCGTCGGGGGCGCTGCTCGTCGCCGTCGCGCTCGCGCTCGGGGGAGCCGCAACAGCAGGAGTGCTCGTCGCGCGCGGTCGGCGCACGCGCGCCGACTAGCCGACGCCGGTCAGCTTTCGGGGGCGTAGATGGCCCGCGCGAGGGCGTCGAGCACCGCCGGGGTGCGGGGCCCGAAGCTCAGCACTTCACCGTCGGCCATGTCGACGAACCGACGCGCGTCGCCCGCGCGGGTGAGGGCGATCGCAGGCTTTTCGGCGAGCAGCGCCTCGACGCCGCCGACACTCTCGAGCCCGCCCGTCATGACCAAGATCAGGTCGGGGTTCGCGGCAACGAGAGCTTCATCGGTCATCGGCCGCAGGCCCACCCAACCGATCTCGCCCGCGACGTCGATCCCGCCAACGGCTTCGATGAGTTCGTCGGCGCCCGACTCCTCGCCGAAGAGGTAGTAGATGCCGGAGGTACCACGGAGGTAGAGAAACAGGATGCGCACCCGATCGGCCGGATTGTCGGGGCGGATCGACTCGATTGCCGCGATAACCTCCGCAAGCTCCGACTCAAGGCGGTCGGCAAGCAGTTCTCCGGTCTCGGGTGAACCGAGGGCCGCCGCGACCTGGCGGGCGAGTTCGCCGGGGGCGGCGAGGCCGGGTTCAGCATCCACGTAGACGACCGTGATGCCGGCTTCGCGCAATTGCAGCACCACGTCGGTCGGCCCGACGGTGCCGTCGGTGATGACGAGCGTGGGGCGCAGGGCGAGCACCGCTTCGCTGCTGATGGCGTGGCCGCTGCTCGTCACGACGGGCAGGTCAGCGGCCTCGGGGAACGTCGTGGAGATATCGCGACCGATGGCGCTGTCGCCAAACCCGAGGGCGAAGACGGTGGCGGCGATCGATCCGGCGATGTCGAGGGGCAGGATGCGACTCGTGTCGGTCACCGTCACGGTTACGTCGCCCGCGAGATCGCGCGACACAACCGTGGCGGGCAGGCTCTGCGTCGGCGTCTCGGTCACTGGTTCGATCGCGGCCGAACTCAGCAGGGCCGTTGAGGGCCCGGTGTAGTCCCGCGGGTTCTCGAGCACTTGCAGCTCACTGAGCGGCACGCGCGGCCCGTCTGTCGTCGGTTCGACGAGGGGTGGAGCTGTCGTCACCGCGCACCCGGTCAGCAGTGCCGCAGCCGCCGTGAGGGCGGTGAGGCGCGCCACGGCACCCGCGACACGGCGCGACGGCACACCAGAGCCCAGCGTCGAGCGTCGCGGTGCGAAGGTCATGCTGCTCCGTCAAAGCATTCGGATGATCGGCAGTGGTTAGGTAAGCCTAACCGTCGGTGCTGAGTGTGTGGTCGGGGCACACTGAGGGCGCGGTGTGCGCGCGTGATCTAGCCTGCCGGTGCGACCGCGAGCCGCACAGGGTCGAAGGTCCTGGCGTTCTACCCTGAGGGGGTGATGGATGCTCCCGGTGACCGGCTCGACGAGCGCGCGCAACGCGTGCTCGAGTTCGAGCGGGTGTGGTGGGGGCACAGCGGCGCGAAGGAGCAGAACATCCGCCGCGAGTTCGCATGGAGCGCCGCGCGCTACTATCAAGTGCTGAACGCCGTGATCGACACCGAGGTCGCCGTGCGCTACGACCCGGTTCTGGTTGGTCGCTTGCGTGCTGTGCGTGACGATCGAGCCGAGCGCCGTCGCACGCGCCGCACGGCCGGTGATGGCGCCGCCTGAGCGTCAGCCCCTCACTTTCCGCCCGAAAGGCTGTGCACTGATGGCTAGATTCGATTCCGATCGTTTCGACGACATACCCACCGAACTGGGTCGTGTCGGCGCTCACCGCGCACCGCGACCCCGGGGTCGCGCGATCGTTGCGATCGCCTGGGCGGCGCTCGCGAGTGGCGTTCTCGTGGTCGGAGGGCTGTGGGGCCTCTCGATCATTTCTGATCGGGTGTCGTTCGAGATTCCCGGGTTTGGCACCGCCGAACCCATGCCGACCCCGACGGAGAGCCCGACGCCGACCCCGACTGCCGACCCGATCACAGATCCGGCCCTCGCCGAGCTGCCCGAAGGCTTCACCATCACGATTCTCAATGGAGCGGGAATCGATGGGCTCGGAACCGTTGCTCGCGATCTGCTCACCGCGCCTGGCTGGCCGGTGGGTACCGTGACATCGGCAGGCCAGGATGATCTCACCGAGACTGTCGTGTTCTACTCTGACCCCGCACTCGAGGGAGTCGCGCGAGGAATGACGGTGTTGCTCGGAACCGGCGAGGTTGAGCTCTCTGACGCGTTCCCGGGTGCGCCCATCACGATCACCCTCGGCGCCGACTTCGCGGCAATCGCTCCATAGCCAACGGTCCGGCGCAACGCGGCTCACCGATAGGGATCATCGTGTGGAGCGCGACGCGGACTAGGGTGACCGTCATGAGCAGGCACATCGTTCGAGGGGTAGCCGCTGGAGCGACCGGACTCGCTCTTGTCATGCTCGCTGCCTGCACAACCGAATCGCCGATGCCCGCTCCGACTCCGACGGTGAGCTTCGAGTCGACCTACCAAGCGCCGCCCCCGTTCGACCTTGCCCCCCTCACGGGCGAAGTTGTCCCCGCCGGTTCTGCGACGGCGCCCGCGTTTGCCGCGAAGATTGACAACCACCCTGAAGCCCGACCCCAGGTCGGCCTCGATCGGGCCGACGTGGTCTGGGAGATCTTGGTCGAAGGTGGACTGACCCGCTATATCGCGGTGTGGCAATCGGATATCCCCGACGTGATCGGCCCGATCCGGTCAGTGCGACCCGTTGACCCCTCCGTGGTGTCGCCGCAAGGCGGAATCATGGCTTACTCGGGTGGGCAGGATCGCTTCGTCGTCGCGATGCGAAACGCCCCCGTCGTCAACGCGATCCACGGTCAGCCCGACACTGCTGACACCATTTTTCGGGGCCAGAATGCACCGTCGCCTCATAACGTCTTGGTGAGGGCAACGCAGATCGTTGCCGAGAACGGCGAACTCCCGGCTCCAGCGCAGCAGTTTCCTTTCGCGGACAGTGTTCAGGCCGCGACAGCCACAAAAGAGGGAACCCCAACGAGCCGTATCGATCTTCGATTCGGCGGCTCATCCACGCCGGCGTGGGTGTGGAGCGCTGACGCACAGGGCTGGCTGCGCTACATGACCGGCGGGCAACCCGATACTGCACTCGATGGACCTCAGCTCACCGCCGCGAACGTCGTGGTCCTGCGCGTACCGGTGCGCGTCGTACAGAGCATTCCCACCGTTGAGCTCGTCGGTAGCGGTGAAGCCTGGGTTTCGACCGGTGGATCCACGGTTCCCGCCACGTGGTCGAAAGACTCGGTGACCGATCAAATTCGCATTCTCGATGTCCATGGCGTGGCTGTTCGCCTGGCTCCCGGCACCACGTGGATCGAACTCGTCCCTCTCGGCGGTTCGGTCTCGTTCGTTGCTCCGTCGTCGTAGACGTTCTGGCTTGCACTCGCCACCAGCGAGTGCCAGAATCAGTTAGCACTCACGCTCTGTGAGTGCCAAGAGCTACCGTACGTTCAGCGTCCGGGAGGGACGAGAGACACATGGCTAAGATCATCGCTTTTGACGAAGAGGCCCGTCGCGGCCTCGAGCGCGGCCTGAACATTCTGGCCGACGCCGTGAAGGTGACGCTGGGACCCCGGGGTCGCAACGTCGTCCTCGAGAAGAAGTGGGGCGCCCCCACGATCACCAATGACGGCGTCTCCATCGCCAAAGAGATCGAGCTCGACGACCCGTTCGAGAAGATCGGCGCGGAGCTCGTCAAAGAGGTCGCGAAGAAGACCGACGACGTCGCCGGCGACGGCACGACCACGTCTGTCGTGCTCGCCCAGGCGCTCGTGCGCGAGGGTCTGCGCAACGTCGCGGCCGGAGCCGACCCCATCAGCCTCAAGCGCGGCATCGAGAAGGCCACGCAGGCCGTTTCTGACCAGCTGCTGAAGAACGCCAAAGAGGTCGAGACCAAAGAAGAGATCGCCGCGACGGCGAGCATCTCGGCCGCCGATCCCGAGATCGGCGCGCTCATCGCCGAGGCCATCGACAAGGTGGGCAAGGAAGGCGTCGTCACCGTCGAGGAGTCGAACACCTTTGGTACCGAGCTCGAGCTCACCGAGGGTATGCGCTTCGACAAGGGCTACCTGTCGGCCTACTTCGTGACCGACCCCGAGCGGCAAGAAGCGGTCTTCGAAGACCCCTACATCTTGATCGTCAACGGCAAGATCTCGGCCATCAAAGACCTCCTGCCGATCGTCGACAAGGTGATCCAGAGCGGCAAGCAGCTGCTCATCATCGCCGAAGACGTCGAGGGTGAGGCCCTGGCCACGCTCGTCGTCAACAAGATCCGCGGCATCTTCAAGTCGGTCGCCGTCAAGGCGCCCGGCTTCGGCGACCGCCGCAAGGCCATGCTGCAGGACATCGCCATCCTTACCGGTGGTCAGGTCATCAGCGAAGAGGTCGGTCTCAAGCTCGAGAACGCGACGCTCGACCTTCTCGGTCGTGCGCGCAAGGTCGTCATCACGAAGGACGAGACGACGATCGTTGAGGGTGCCGGCGAAGCCGACGCCATCGCGGGCCGCGTCAAGCAGATTCGTGCCGAGATCGAGAACACCGACTCGGACTACGACCGCGAGAAGCTGCAGGAGCGCCTCGCCAAGCTCGCCGGCGGCGTCGCCGTCATCAAGG
>CAYWZI010000053.1:0-14017 GCA_964462815.1 uncultured Microbacteriaceae bacterium | reverse complement strand
GGCGCGAGTTCTCGCTGCCCCGCATCGCTCGCCGCCACGACGTCGACGCGGTGCACTCGCCGTGGCCGCCCGTACCGCTGCTGCTCACGCGCCCCCGCGTCGTGACCGTGCACGATCGCGATGCAGCCAGCGCGGGAATGCCAGCCCGTCGTCGGGCGCCGCTGCGACAGGTGCCGCTGCGGGCCGCCGTGCGCATCAGCGACGAGGTCATCGTGCCACCGCCTTTGCCGCGAGCGAAGCCCTCGTACTGCCCCCCCTCGAACACCTCGACGCCTTCGCCGCTGCGCATCGCGTGGCGTACCGATCAGCTGCCGCCCTCGTGCCCTCAGAGACGGGGCCGATCTCGCTGCCCGGCGCCGAGACCACGCCCCTCGTCGGCGACGGCGGCGGGCCCGAGACCGCTCACTAGAATCGAGCAATGAACCTTCTCGTCACCGGCGGTGCCGGCTTCATCGGCTCCAACTTTGTGCATCACGTCATCGCGCACACCGACCATCACGTCACCGTCATTGACAAACTCACGTATGCGGGCAATCGGGCCTCGTTAGCGGGTCTTCCGGATGCCCGCCTGAACTTCGTGCAGGGCGACATCTGCGACGCGGCGCTTGTCAATGAGCTCATCGCGGCCGCCGACGTGGTCGTGCACTTCGCTGCCGAAAGCCACAACGACAACTCTCTCGACGACCCACGCCCGTTCGTCGACACGAACCTCATCGGCACCTACACACTGCTCGAAGGGGTGAGGCGTCACGACAAGCGCCTGCACCACATCTCGACCGACGAGGTCTACGGAGACCTCGAACTCAACGACCCGGCCCGCTTCACCGAAGCCACGCCCTACAACCCGTCGAGCCCCTACTCATCAACCAAAGCGGGCAGCGATTTGCTCGTTCGCGCCTGGGTGCGTTCGTTCGGCGTGCGCGCGACGATCTCGAACTGTTCGAATAACTACGGGCCCTATCAGCACGTTGAGAAGTTCATTCCGCGGCAGATCACCAATGTGCTGCGCGGTGAGCGACCCAAACTCTACGGTGCCGGCCTCAACGTGCGCGACTGGATTCACGCCGACGACCACTCGGCCGCCGTGCTCACGATTCTCGACCGCGGCACGATCGGCGACACCTACTTGATCGGTGCCGACGGCGAGCACAGCAACAAGGCCGTCGTCGAGCTCATTCTCACCACGCTCGGCCAACCCGCAGACGCCTACGACCACGTCGTCGATCGTCCCGGCCACGACCTGCGGTACGCGATCGACTCGACCAAACTGCGCACCGAGCTCGGCTGGCAACCGCAGTACGGCGACTTCGCAGCCGGGCTCGCCGCGACGATCGAGTGGTATCGCGACAACCCAGAGTGGTGGGCGCCGCAGAAGGACGCAACCGAGGCGCGCTATCGGGCGCAGGGGCAGTGACCGACGCCGCGCGTGGGCGCATGCTCATCACCGGTGCAGGCGGCATGCTCGGCACCGACCTGCGCGCGGCCGCTGAGCGCGCGGGGTACACCGTCACCGCGCTCGACCGCAGCACGCTCGACATCACCGAGGCGGCCGCATGCCTCGATGCCGTCGCCGGCCACGACGTCGTGCTCAACGCCGCGGCCTACACGCGCGTCGACGACGCTGAGACGCACGAGCCGGAAGCGATGGCCGTGAACGCTGTCGGGGCAGAGAACCTCGCGCGAGCATCCGCCGCCGCCGGGGCGATTCTCGTGCAGTACTCGACCGACTACGTCTTTGGCGGCGACGCGACCGGGCCTTACCCCGAAGACGCTCCACTGAACCCGGCGAGCGCCTACGGCCGTTCGAAAGCCGAGGGTGAACGACGCGCGCGGGCTGCGCACCCCGACGGCACCATCGTGCTGCGCACGGCCTGGCTCTATGGCGAGCACGGCGGCAACTTCGTGCGCACCATGGTGCGGCTCTATCGCGAGCACGGCAGGCTCACCGTGGTCGACGACCAGCACGGACAACCGACCTTCACGCGCGACCTCGCTGATCAGACGATGCGGATGCTCGCCACGGGCCTGCGCGCCGGCACCCTGCACGGCACGGCGTCAGGAGCCACCACGTGGCACGGTTTCGCGTGCGCCATCGTCGAGAACCTCGGCGGCGACACTGCTACAGTCGAGCCGACCGACAGCGCCCGCTTCGCGCGCCCGGCACGGCGGCCCAGCAACTCGGTGCTCGGCCACGACGGCTGGGCCCGCATCGGGCTGACGCCGATGCGGCCATGGCGCGCCGCGCTCGATGAGGCCATGGCGGAGGGGATGTTCGAGTGAGTTCCACGACTCTGCGCGTTGTGCTCGACGGTGCCGGCGCTGAGACGCCTCACGGCGTCGGCCGGTACACGATCGAGCTCACGCGCGAGCTCATTGCCACCGCACCGCGTGGGTGCAGCGTGGCCGGTTTCGTGCCATCATCGCCGGCCGCTGACTACGAGCGCATCGCCGCGGCACTTCCCGGGCTGGAGAGTCTCGCGAAGAGCGCCCTCGATCGGCGGCAGCTCGCGGCAGCCTGGCAGCACGGCTTCTCCCGACTGCCGGGCAGCGGCATGGTGCACGCCCCGAGTCTGCTGGCTCCTCTCTATCGGCACGACCCGGTCAACAATCCTGGTGAGCAATTCGTCGTGACGATGCACGACGCCGTGGCCTGGACTCATCCTGAAACGTTGCCAGCCCGTCGCGTCGGTTGGGTTAAGGCGATGGCGCGGCGCGCAGAGCGCTACGCCGACGCCGTGGTCGTGCCGACCCACGCCGTCGCCGACGAGCTCAGCGACTTTCTCGACCTCGGCGAGCGTGTACGCGTCATCGGCGGTGCACCGAGCACAACGCTTGATCCCGGCAACAGCACTGATTCGCGCGCCGCCGCCATGGGGCTACCCGAGCGCTACGTCATCGCGGTCGGCCCCCTCGATCGACGCAGTGGAATCATCGACCTGGTATGGGCCATGGCCGATGTGCACGCCCCCGATGTGCCCCTCGTGCTCGTGGGGGTCACGGCAGACGAGCTCGCCGAGCTGGCACAGACCGCGCACCTCGACGAGGGCGCGATCCTTCCCCTCGGCGATCTGCACGACACCGACCTCGCTGTCGCCTACAGCCGGGCCAGCGTCGCCGTGGTTCCGAGCATCGCAACGGGCTTCGGGCTCCCCGCGATTGAGGCGATGAGCCTCGGAACCCCCGTTGTGCACTCCGACGCTCCCGCACTGGTTGAGGTGTGCGCCGACGCTGGCCTTGTCGTCGAGCGCGAGTCGCCCGCAGGGTACCCAGAACGCCTGGCCAGCGCCGTGCAACGTGTGCTCGACGACAGCTCGCTCGCGGACGAGCTCAGGGTGCGCGGTCGCGACCGCGCCAGTGCCTACAGCTGGCACGACTCTGCCGAGAAGACCTGGCAGCTCCACGCCGACCTCTAGCCGCGTCAGGGCGCGGGCGTTGGGCTCGGCGAGGGGCGCGGAGCAACCGCCTCGGCGACGAGCTCGTGAATCAGCGCGATGTCGGGAAATTGATTGTCGATCGTCGGCGGCACGAGTTCGAGACGCACGATCTCGTGGTCGCGCGACTGCACCGCGAGATCGGCGAAGAGACCGAGCATGGCCTGCGGGATCGTCGTCCGCACGACCTCCGTCGAGGCGCCAGCGATCGCTTCGAAGCGCGTGATCACGGTGGCCGGATCCAGCTGGCGCAGCATGGCCTCTTGAATGTCGCGCTGGTGCTGCATGCGGTCGAAGTCAGTCAGGTCATAGCGGCTGCGGGCATACCAGAGAGCCGTATAGCCATCCATACGCTGCTCACCCGCAGCGATCTCGCCCACAACCGGGCCGCCGTTGATGCCCAGAGTCACGGGCTCAGCGACAGTCACGACAACTCCGCCGAGGGCGTCGATGAGCGCTTCGAAGCCGGCCATGTCGATGAGGACGGTGTACTGCACCGTCAGACCCGTGACACCTCCGACGGCATCCTTCATCGCCTCGAGCGCGGGGGTACTGCCCTCGCGCTCCGCATTGGGATACAACTCGGGATGCTCTTCTGCCCACGGATACAAGTACGACAGCAAGCACTCATCGCCGCAATCGAACCCGTTCGGCCACACCTGCCAGAGCGGCGAGTCGTCCACGAAGGGCGCGTCATACAGATTGCGCGGAATCCCGATCATGGTCACCGCACCCGACGACGCATCGATGCTCATGAGCGTCATGCTGTCGGGGCGCAGGCCGATCCGGTCATCGCCCGCGTCGCCTCCCAACAGCAGAATCGTGTACCGGCCATCGATCGGCTCGTCGAAGCCTCCACCAGCGAACACTCCCCCCAAAGCGTCGCGGCCGACACCGGTGAGATAGGCCGCGTAGCCCGCGGTGCCGGTGCCCAGCACGATACTGAGCACCGCGAACACCGCGAGCGGCACGCGCGCCGAGGGCCGCGCCTTGACGAGCCTCACAAGCGTGAAGGCGTTGAGGGTGGTCAGCAACCACAACACGGCATAGAAGACGAGAGCGAGCTGGGCGAGCCACAGGACGACGGGGTTCGTCGCGATCGTCAGAGCCGCCGCACGCCACAGCACGAACGCGAGCACCGCGACGATCGCGACCGCCCACAGGCTCAGCGTTGCGCCGACCGCGAACCGGCCCCAGCGGCGGTTGCCCGCGAGCAATTGGGCGCTTCCCGGAATCAGCAGGTTCAGACCCAGCAGCCACCACCCGCGGCGCGCCATGAGGTCGGCGTCACGCGTATCGGGAGACCGCAGCGGTGACGTGTGGCTCACGGCTGGCGGAGTGACGCCTTGAGCGCGACGTTCTTCGCGGCCACAGCCTGCTCAAGTTCTGCGGCGAAGGCGTCCAAGCGCGCGGCCACGGCCGCATCCGTCGACCCGATGATGCGCGCCGCCAGTAGGCCCGCGTTGCGCCCCCCGCCAATCGACACCGTCGCGACGGGAATGCCCGCGGGCATCTGCACGATGCTCAAGAGCGAGTCGAGGCCGTCGAGCGTTGCCAGCGGCACAGGCACTCCGACCACGGGCAACGTCGTGACGCTCGCGATCATGCCGGGCAAGTGGGCGGCGCCGCCCGCACCAGCGATGATGACACGGATGCCCCTGCCCGCGGCCGCGCGTCCGTACGCGATCATCGCGTCAGGAGTGCGGTGGGCGCTCAGAACCTCGACCTCGTACGCGATGCCGAGGTCATCGAGAGCAGCGGCGGCAAGCTGCATGACCGACCAGTCGCTGTCGGAGCCCATGACGACGGCAACGAGGGGAGTGCTCATGGCTCCAGGGTAGGTGGCGCGACGGCGCGCACCGCGACGGCGCGCCTAGTCGAAGTGTGCAGCGGCGGCGCGAGCCCGATACACCGTCTCATCGAGCTCGTCGCCGATCGCCGTCACGTGGCCCGCCTTGCGCCCCGCGCGCGGACCCTTGCCGTAGGCGTGCACCTTGGCTGCCGGTTGGTGGGCCAACGCGGCTTCGATCGCGCTCACGGGTAGCTCGCCAAAGATGTTGATCATGACGCCCCACGGCGCGAGCGGCGTCGTGTCACCGAGGGGCCAATCGAGAACTGCCCGCAAGTGTTGCTCAAACTGGCTCGTCGTGGAGCCGTCGATCGTCACGTGACCGCTGTTGTGCGGACGCATCGCGAGTTCATTGACCAGCACGCGGCCATCAGTCGATTCGAAGAGCTCAACCGCGAGTACGCCCGTCACGTCGAGCCCGTTTGCCACTGACGTTGCGATCTCGGCCGCCGCACGCTCGACAGCGTCGGTCGCATGGGGCGCGGGAGCGATGACCTCAGAACACACTCCGCCACGCTGCACCGTCTCGACGAGCGGCCATAGCTGCGAGCCCCCGCTCGGACGTCGAGCGATCAGCTGCGCGAGCTCGCGGCGAAACGAGACGAGTTCTTCGACGAGCACGGCGCCCTCAGCGAGCCAGTCGTCGACCTCGTGCGCGGCTGCCACGACGCGGACGCCCTTACCGTCATAGCCGCCGCGCGGCGTCTTCACCACCGCGCGTCCACCGTGGTCGGCGAGGAATCCGGCCACCTCGTCGGCGGTTGACACGCGCGCCCAATCAGGCTGCGGCACGCCGAGCTGCGACAAGCGCTCGCGCATCATGAGCTTGTCTTGCGCATAGAGAAGGGCATCCGGCCCCGGATGCACGGCCGACCCCGCAGCGACAAGAGCCTGCAGTACCGGCTGGGGCACGTGCTCGTGGTCGAAGGTGATGACGTCGCATTCGCGAGCGAAGTCGAGCACGGTGTGCTCGTCGCGATAGTCGCCCACAGCCGTCGCGGCAAGCCGAGCTGACGAGTCGGGAGCCTCAGCGAGCACGCGTAGCTCAATGCCCAGGGCGACCGCGGGCGGAATCATCATGCGCGCGAGCTGGCCACCACCGATGACTCCGACGACCCTCATGCGACTCCTTATAGACTTGCGGCTCTTCATCCCATTCTGGCCGAGACCACGCCCTCCGGTGACACGCACCCCAAGCGACGTATCGGCCACGCGACCGAACGAACGACGAGGAAACATGCCAGTGCTCGTGACGCAGCTGGCCCGCTTCGGCGCGGTCGGGCTCGTCGGACTGGTCGTCGACATCGCTCTCTTCAACGTTCTGCGCGTCACCGTGCTCGACCCTGACGTGATCGCCGAAGGCCCGATCATCGCCAAGACCATCTCAACCTCGGTCGCGATCGTCGTCAACTGGATCGGAAGCCGCTACTGGACTTTCCGACTCGAGAAACGGCGCCCGGCCGGGCGTGAAGTGCTCGAGTTCGCTCTCGTGAGCATCGGCGGGCTACTCATCGCCGTGGCCTGCCTCGCGATCTCGCGGTATGTGTTCGGCTTCACGAGCTTGCTCGCCGACAACATCGCGTCAAACGTGATCGGGCTGGCGCTCGGCAGCGTGTTCCGTTTTGCTCTGTACCGTTCGTGGGTATTCGATGCCAGACGCATGCGCCCGACCCAGCCCACGGACAACCCAGCCGGCGCTGCGCCAGCGGTCGACGTCGAGCACGTTGCGGGCATCGACGACGAGCCGATTCGCCACGCGTGATCCGACGCTGACAGGGTCGAGGCCGCGATACTCAGCCCACTCGGTCGCCAGCACTACGGCTTCGGCGCCATCGAGAGCATCGTCGACGTTTGCTACGTAGGTCGGCAGCGGGTCGCGCGACCGTGCCGTCTCGATCGCGACCGGGTCGGTCGCAATGACGGTGGCACCCCGTTGGTGCAGCAACTGCACGACGGCGAGCGCCGGAGAGTCGCGCACGTCGTCAGAGTCAGGCTTGAACGCAAGACCTAGCACGGCAATGCGACGCCCGATGAGGGGGCCGAGCTCGTGCTCGAGCACGTCGACCACGCGCGTGCGACGGCGCAGGTTGATGCTGTCGACCTCACCGAGAAAGGCAAGCGCACTGCCGACACCGAGTTCGTCGGCTCGGGCACGGAACGCTCGAATGTCTTTCGGCAGGCACCCGCCGCCGAAGCCGAGGCCCGCTCCGAGAAAGGCGCGGCCGATGCGCGCGTCGAGGCCGATGGCGTCCGCAAGTTGCGTGACGTCAGCCCCCGCCGCCTCGGCGACCTCGGCCATGGCATTGATGAACGAGATCTTGGTGGCGAGAAACGCGTTCGCGGCGGTCTTCACCAGTTGGGCCGTCGCAAGGTCGGTCACCATGCGCGGCGTGCCAACAGCCAGCGGAGCCGCGTACACGGCGTCGAGCACCGCGGCGCTCGTGTCGTCATCGTCCTCGACCCCGTACACGAGGCGGTCCGGGTGCAGGGTGTCGTCGACGGCGCGACCTTCGCGCAGGAATTCCGGGTTCCAGACCAGCCGGGCGCCCGTGGGCCGTACGAGAGCGGCGAGACGCTCCGCCGTGCCCACCGGCACTGTCGACTTGCCCACCACCAGCTGCCCCGGCCCAAGGAACGGCAGGAGGGCTTCCACGGCCGCGTCGACGAACCGCGTGTCGGCGGCCGGCGAGTCGGAGCGTTGCGGCGTTCCGACGGCGATGAAGTGCACGCGAGCATCCCGCGCTGCAGCGATGTCTGTCGTGAAGAGCAGTCGCGACCGGTGTGCTCTCAACAACTCGGGCAGACCCGGTTCGTAGAACGGCGCCTCCGCGCGAGCAAGGGCCGCGATCTTCTGCGCGTCAACATCAATGCCGATCACGTCATGGCCGAGCTCGGCCATTCCCGCGGCGTGCACCGCGCCCAAGTAGCCGCACCCGATCACCGAGATTTGCATGCCACCCACGTTAAGAGCGAGTCGAGCGTGAGCGATGAGCGACGTGCAAGCGGCAGACGACGATCAGGTGAACGTGTGGTGAGCGCCGATTGACCTGTCGACGCGCGGCAACACCTCAGCGCGTGGAGCGCGACCGCCGCAGCTCGACCGTCTCGCCGTCGACAGGCCGTCGAACCGTCGCGATCGAGGTCGTGCTCGCTTCCAGCAAGTCAGTCAACGCTGCCGCCACGAGGTCGGCGCGCGGAACGTCGCGCAGCAGCACAGGTCGATCAAGACCGGTGTTAAGCATCACGTCGCCCGACCGAAACAATGACTGAAGCCCTGAACGGCGCACGGTGACGTCATGCCCGCGACTCAAGAGCACCTCGAGCCGCGTTCGCACCACGAGCCCCCGACGCAACACGAGCCGGCGTGTCGTGATCAGGTACTGCGTGCTCAACCAGTTCAGGAGAGGCAGAACCCAGAGGGTGCCGATCACGACGACTCCCGCCAGTAACACCGCCAAGCGCTGCCAGAGCTCATCGAGAGCGAAGAGCCCGTAGGACGCCCCGCCTGCGGCCGCCACAAGCACGATCGATGGAAGCACCAGTGCACGAGCATGCGGACGTAAGCGCGCTATCGCTCGCTCTGGCTGCCGGCTCTCCCCCTCCATGCCCTATTCATACCGCAGATGTGTGATGTCTCCGGCAGCCACGGCGACCTCGTGAGAACCCTCGTGTTCCGAGAGCACCAGGAGTCGGCCATCGGGGTCGAGCCCGCGAGCAGTACCCACCATGACCGGCATGCCCGGGCGGTCGACGCGCACCGCGCGCCCGATCGTCTGCACCAACGGCTGCACCGTGTGACGCAGCTGCGCGAGGTCGTTGGTCGAGCGCCACAGCTCGATCAACGGCAGCAACTCAGCGAGATAGGCCGCAAGGGCGCGGTCGGTGAGGTCGGCGGCGTCAACCCCTTCGAGCACGAGAGACGTCGCTGTCGGAACGGGCAGCTCGTCGGTCGCCATTGACAGGTTAAGGCCCGCGCCGATCACAACCCCTGTCTCGCATAGCTCGGTCAGAATCCCGCTGATCTTGCGATTGTCGACGAGAACATCGTTCGGCCACTTGAGCCCCGCACTCGGCACACCAAGCGACTGCACCGCTCGGCACATCGCCACGCCGGCGAGGAGCGGCAGCCACCCCAGGCGGCGCGGGTCCGGCGAACTCTCGGGCGCGCGACGCACCAGCACCGACACGGCGAGCGCCCGGCCCGCAGGGGCCGACCACACCCGATCGAGTCGCCCGCGCCCCGCCGTCTGATCGTCAGTCGCAAGCACGGCGAGGTCATCGAGTTGCGCCGCGCGGCCCACCCACTCGGAGTTCGTCGAGGCGCACGACTCACGCCACTCGAGGTTCGGCGCGAGCGCGCGGCTCAGAGACAACTGCATGGCACTAGCCTACGAGCGGTGCCGTACGCGACGAGCCCGCGCCTGCACGCCAGCCCTCGAGAGGAGTCGCAACCGTGATCAGCGGACTCACGTCACTCGCTCTCGTCGCGAGCGGCTTGCTCGGAATCAGCGACTTCATCGGCGGCCTGCTCTCACGACGGATTCCGCTGATCATTGTGCTGCTCGGGTCGCAAGTCGTCGCGACCATCGCCGTCACTGCGCAACTACTCGTCGAGCCGTTCAACTCGTCTGATACGAACGCCGTGCAGTGGGGCGTCATCGGGGCACTGGGGTCGGCCGTGGGGGTCTCGGCACTCTTCCGCGCCCTGGCGATCGGAACGATGGGCGTCGTGGCCCCCATCACGTCGCTCGCCGTCGTCGTGCCGGTCATGGTCGGGATCGCGTCGGGCGACCCGCTCTCGGGAGTCCTCATCGCCGGTCTCATCGTCGCGATTCTCGGCACCGTGCTCGCGAGCGGGCCTGAAGTGCGCTCTCGCGATGGCGATGCACCAGAACGGCGACGACGAGTACTCTCGGTCGTGCTGGCGTTCATCGCGATGGGCGGCTTCGGCCTCACCGGCGTCTCAATTGCGATGGGCAGTGTTTCGAGCATCACGACCACGCTCATCACGAACTCGCTCGTCGTGCTCGCGATTTATCTCGTCGCCTTTTCGTTCTGGGTTCACGTGCGATTGCGCGGTGCCGCGGCAAGACTGCACGCGGGTCGACCGGTGAGCCCCGCATTGCTGCCGCATCCCCTTCGCGGTCGTGACGCCATCGGCATCGCAGCGATCGGCATCTTGGGGTATCTCGCCAACGTCTGCTTTTCGCTCGCGAGCCTCGATGGTGCCCTTAGTGTCGTCGGGGTGCTCGCCTCGCTGTATCCGGCGGTGACCGCGATTCTCGCCTGGCGCCTTCTCGGTGAGCGCCTGCGGCGCGTTCAGGTCGTCGGCGTTGCCGCGGTGTTCGTGGGCGTTGCGCTCATCGCCGCGAGTTCCTGAGAGGTCACGACTCAGCGCACAGGCCGAGCGGTAACGACGTGCGCACACATCAACGGGCGTCGATTTGTGGATGTTCGCCAACGGTCTGCCGCCCTGAGCGGTGGATAGGCTGACACGGTGACCGAATCGACCAGCGCTCCCACCCCTGTCGCCCCCGATCTCTCGACGACCGCCGGAAAAATCGCCGATCTGAAAGTGCGGTATCACGAGGCCGTGACCGCGAGCGGCGAGGCCGCGATCGAGAAGCAGCACGCCAAAGGCAAGATGACGGCGCGCGAGCGCATCGACACCTTGCTCGACCACGGCAGCTTCGTCGAACTCGATGAGTTCGTTCGTCACCGCACGCACGCCTTTGGCATGGATGCCAAGCGGCCATACGGCGACGCCGTTGTCACCGGCACGGGAACCGTGCACGGCCGCCAGGTGGCCGTCTACAGCCAAGACTTCACGATCTTTGGTGGCTCGCTCGGCGAAGTCGCCGGCGAAAAGATCATCAAGGTCATGGAACTCGCGCTCAAGACGGGGGTGCCGATCATCGGCATTCTCGACTCGGGCGGAGCACGCATTCAGGAGGGTGTTGTCGCCCTCGGCAAGTACGGCGAGATCTTTCGACGCAACACCGCCGCGAGCGGTGTGATCCCCCAGATCTCGATCATCTGTGGCCCCGCAGCCGGTGGTGCGGTCTACTCCCCTGCCCTGACCGACTTCGTCATCATGGTGGACAAAACGAGCCAGATGTTCGTCACGGGCCCCGACGTCATCAAGACCGTGACCGGCGAAGACGTCGGCATGGAAGAGCTGGGCGGCGCACTGACCCACAACCGCACCTCAGGAGTTTCTCACTACCTCGCGAGCGACGAGAACGACGCATTCGACTATGCACGAGCGCTGTTGAGTTACTTGCCGGACAACAATATGGCCGAGTTGCCGCAGTACGAGGCCTCGGCTGAGCTCGAGATCACCGATGTCGACCGCAAACTCAACACGATGATTCCCGACAGTCCTAACCAGCCCTACGACGTCATCGACATCATCGATCACGTGGTTGACGAGGGCTCGTTCCTCGAAGTGCAACCGCTGTTCGCGCCGAACATCGTCATCGGATTCGCTCGCGTCGAAGGCCGCAGCGTCGGTGTCATCGCTAACCAGCCCAACGCGATGGCCGGAACCTTGAATATCGATGCGGGAGAGAAAGCCAGCCGCTTCGTGCGGTTCTGCGACGCCTTCTCGATTCCGATTCTGACCCTCGTGGATGTCCCCGGCTACCTGCCCGGAACGGATCAGGAGTGGACCGGCGTCATCCGGCGCGGTGCCAAACTGCTGTACGCGTACGCCGAAGCGACCGTTCCGCTTGTGACCGTCATCACGCGCAAGGCATACGGCGGCGCATACATCGTCATGGGCTCGAAGCAGCTCGGGGCCGACATGAACCTCGCCTGGCCCACGGCGGAGATCGCCGTGATGGGCGGGCAAGGCGCGGTGAACATCCTGTACCGCGACCAGATCAAGGCCGCTGAAGCCGCCGGGGAAGACGTCGCTGCCGTGCGCACGCGACTCGCGAACGAGTACACCTACAACGTCGCGAGCCCGTTCCTTGCCGCCGAGCGCGGTGAGCTCGATGGGATCATCGAGCCGGCTGCCACGCGCGTCGCGATCATCAAGGCCCTGCGCGCCCTCAAGGGGAAGCGTGCGAGCCTGCCGCCCAAGAAGCACGGGAATATCCCGCTGTGAGCGAGGCGATCGAACCGTCCACCGCGCCGACCGTCCGCATCGTCACCGGAAGTCCGACCGACGATGAACTCGCGGCTGTCCACGCCGTGATCGCGGCGGTCCTGGCCGATCAGGCGGCCGCAGGAACGCCTCGACTCGAGCCGAGGGCTGACGGTTGGCAGCGCAGCGCGCGACAATTGCGGCAACCCTTGGCGTCCGGGCCTGGCGCCTGGGGAGCGAGCCGCGGAGCTCGCGGCTACTGAGCCGCAGACGGTCACGGCACTGAGACCGAAGCAGATTCGACGCATCGCAACGATTTCCGTGGCGTTGTCGGGTTCACCCTGTCGATCCTGAGCGAATACGGAGACGGCGTCCCCCTTTCGGGGAGGTGTACCCCACAGTGACGCGTCCACGTCGCCCCCAACCGCGGAATTCCGCGGTTCATCCGTTCTCGTGACGCCGATTCCGTCCCCCACGTGTCCCCCAAAATGACGACTGCGGCCGCGGCGACACTGCGCCACGATAGAACCTGTCAGGTGACGCTCTCAGAGCTCACCACCGATCACCACAGCCGCACGGGTAGCGGTTCGTGATTGGGGGGCGAGGGAGGACCGCATTCGGGTTGCTGTTCTCCCTCGATATGTTGAGAAGGGCCGGAGCTGGGTACTCCGGCCCTTCCAGCGTTAAAGCCCTGCCGACCTCAGCGGCTGGTCCGCGGGATCTCCAGCCACAGGTCGACAACATCGTCATCGTCGTCATGGCTGTGCCCGAGTTCGCGTGCCTGGCCATCGCTGGAGGGAGTGAGCCCAACAACAGTCACCGCGACGGGAGAGTCGCTGGGTGCGGTTCGAGCGACAACCCGCATCGCCGCTGTCGAGCGAATCGCCGCAGCAAGCTTGTTGAGAATGCGCTCACGGCTAGCTTCGTCGAGATCGTCAAGCCCGCCCTCATCGAGGAGGTTTACCGACGCCCCGCGCCGACGCGCCGCGAGCACCTCGTGCCGCACCGCGTCATTGAGCAGTCGCCGGCCGCGAATCTCATCGCGAATGGCACCCTCCAGGTACAGGCACTCATTGCGTTGTTCGGGAGTCAGGACGCCGCCCGATTCCTCGATGATCGTCAGCATGGGAACCGCCGTTGTGCCGGTTTGACCCAGTCGGAACTGCCTCTCGTAGAGGTGGGCCTCCTGCGCCGCCTGCCAGTCAGTAGCCTCCCGCTCCGCGCGCGCGAACCGAGCGGCGTCGCTTGACGCCTTCAAGAGCGCGCGCGAAAGAATGTGTGACACCGCAACCCACGCAATGCTGCCGATGACCCCGATACCGAGAAGCAGATCCGCGCCACCCCACATGATCGTCTGCACGACGAGCGCCGCGATGCCGATCCAGGCGAAGAGATGGCGTCGCCTGGTCGACGTGATCGTCATGAGGGTGCCGACGGCAGCGACGTACCAGGTCGCGTAGCCGAGACCTCCCTCCTGATCGGGGTCGAGTTGAGGGGTGATGAGGAGCGTCATCGCGATACAGACAAGAACGTTCGCCACCGCGAGAGACGTGGGCATGCGTTCGGGCTGACCGGGCAGGAGACTGAGGGTCGTCGCGATGGCGTATACCAACAACGCGGCGAGAACCGGGAGTGGGTTAGTGGGCA